>SKHA01000205.1 GCA_007117185.1 Spirochaeta sp.
CTCCGGACGACAGCGTCTGGGTGCTTCAGGAGATGCCCCCCTTTGGAGAAATCCTGAGTCAGTACCGTTACGTCAGCACCGGGGATGCCTTCCTCTTCTCCAGCAGCAACGTAGACAGCCTGGTATACCGGGGGATGCGGGTGGCCCGGCCCGGCCAGACCTTCTCCTACATCCTGGTTATCTTCGGCGACGACTACCTGGTGACCTACGGGATCGGTGGCGTCCGGGCGTTCACCATGTTTGGTCTTCTGGATGACCGCATCGAGGGCGCCTTCGGCGGTCGAACAGATGGGCTCTTTAACTGGTACCACCGGGAGTATCTGGAACCCCTGGAGCAGTCTGGACGCTGAACGCCCCAACTCTTGACCCCTCCCGCTCGGGGGGGTATCTTCCCGCCCATGAATAACGTGCCCTTTGACAAGACCTTCATCGAAGGGGTGACTGCTGAGCACCCCACCCCGTTTCATATTTACGACGAAGCGGGAATCCGCAGCCACGCCCGGCGCTTCATCGGTGCGTTCGACTGGGTCCCGAACGCCAACGGGAGTGCAGGGGGGTTTCTCAACTACTACGCTGTAAAAGCCCTTCCCAACCCCCACATCCTGCAAATTGTTCACGAAGAGGGCATGGGGTTCGACTGCAGCAGCTTCACCGAGCTCGTCCTCATGGAGAAGATGGGCATCTCCGGCGAGCAGATCATCTTCACCTCCAACGCCACCCCTGCGTACGAGTACGCCAAGGCACGGGAGCTGGGGGCGATCATCAACCTCGACGATCTGACCCACGTGGACTATCTTGCCCGGGAGGTGGGCATGCCCGATCTCATCTGCCTGCGGTATAACCCCGGCCCCCTCAAAGAGGGCAACGTGATCATCGGCAACCCTGAGGAGGCCAAGTACGGCTTTACCCGGGAACAGCTTTTTGAGGGGTACCGAAAGGCCCGGGACCACGGGGCCACCCGTTTCGGCCTGCACACCATGGTTGCCTCCAACGAGCTCAACCCGGAGTACTTCGTCGAGACCGCGCAGATTCTCTTCGATCTGGTGGTGGAGCTGAAGGAACGCCTGGGTATACGCATCGAGTTTGTCAACCTGGGCGGCGGAATCGGAATCCCCTACCGCCCCGAGCAGGTGGCGGTGGACTACCAGATCGTTTCTGCCGGGATCAGAAGCGCGTATGAATCAACGATCCGTCCGGCGGGGCTGGACCCCCTGCGGGTGGTGATGGAGAACGGCCGGGTGGTCACCGGTCCCTACGGGTGGCTGGTGGCGTCGGTGGTGCACCGCAAGGATATCTACAAGCACTACCTGGGGCTGGACGGCAACATGGCTCACCTGATGCGCCCGGGTATGTACGGCGCCTACCATCACATCACCGTCCTGGGCAAGGAAGACCAGGCGGCGACGCACCTGTACGACGTCACCGGCAGCCTCTGCGAGAACAACGACAAGTTTGCTATCGACCGTTCCCTGCCGCCGGTTGAGGTCGGCGATATCCTGGCGATCCACGACACCGGCGCCCACGGCCACTCCATGGGGTTCAATTACAACGGCAAGCCCCGCTGCGCGGAGTTGCTGCTGCAGGAGGATCGCACGGTGAAGATGATCCGTCGCGCCGAGACAACTGAGGATCTGTTACAGACCATTATCTGGTAGCCGCCGGAGCGATACCCGGGGCAATAAAAAACGGTGTGCTATTGCGCGGCGTATGAACGCCGGAGCACACCGTTGAACGCGCTGCAGACCTTGGTCTGCACCTCCTCCTGACAAAGACACGAAAGCAGATCCTTGCGGAAGATCTCGTTCCGCGCCAGCGTTGCCAGTGAGGAGAGAATCCTCAGGTAGTCGATCTGGCGGTCCGGGTGGCTGGCAACGATAAAGAGCAGGTGAACCGGCAGCCCGTCGAAGGAGTCGTATTCCAGCCCCGTCCGTGAGACCCCCAGAGCAACCTCGCTGGTGGGAACCTGTACGGTGCGGCCATGGGCGATGGCGATCCCCCGACCGAAGCCGGTGGACTGCTCTTTCTCGCGCTGGACAACCGAAGTGGTGAACTCCTGCAGGTCGAGGTTGGGGATAGTGCGGAAGATCGTAGTGCGGCGAATCGTTTCGCGAATCGCGTCGAACTTGTCAACGCTCTGAAGGTCCCACACCACGCTTCCCGGCGAAAAAAAACCGGTATCCATACTGCCTTACCTCACCATTGATAACGTTTGCACGTGACAGTGTCAAGCGCACCGGAATAATCCGGTGCTTCCCTTCTTTGAGTATCGGCATGGTCTGCGGGGGCGATTACAAAACGGTGAACCGGCAGGCACAGCGGGGGCTCTCCGGGTCCACGTATACTTCGGCCTGCTGTGCCTCTGCATCTGCTTCCCCGACCACCACGGTGTATTGTTCTCCCGCACGGGTTTCCGCGGTGAAGGTGAGGACAAGGGTTCTCCCGCCTGCGGCGGTGAGGTGTGGTGCGGCGTCCCGCAGCCATTGAGCGTACCGGGTGTTGTTGACGTGTTCATTCCGGTCGGTATCACTGGGACGGACGAGGTTCCAGCGTCGCTGTGGGTCCCCCAGGGCGGCGCTCACCGTCTTGTCCGGGAGGGCAGGCAGGCGGCCCAGGGGCATCTCCAGGGGTACCCCCGGGGAGGTCCACTCTTGTGACAGGTAACGCTGCGGAGGTACCGGTCGGCTGGTGGCGCCACCGGCCCCGGCGCTCAGAATGAGCCACGCCGAGGACGCTTCTGCCACCAGCTCGGCGCCCACGTGGACCTGGTATTCCCGCATAGCGTAGAGCTTCTCGATTCTGCTGGGCCAGGTGGTGACGCGGACCGTCTCGTCCCACCGGGGAAAGCGGATGGCCCGCACGCCCAGGCGGTGCAGCGCCCAGAACACGGCGCTCTCCTCGCTGGTGAAGTCCACCCCGTAGCTTCGGGCGTGCTGCCACGCCGCCTCCTGAAAGATCCCCGCCAGCCCGTCCAGGCCGACGGTATCATCGGGGCCGCAGAGAAAACTGGGAATGGTCAGCTCGTAGATATACTCCATCCCGGGGCTCAGCGCTTCTTCGGCTTCGGTTCTTTCGACTTCGGTTCTTTCGACTTCGGTTTCTTCACCGCCGGCTCCTTGGGTGATGAAGCGTTCCCCACCGAACCCTTCGGTGGCGGCGTCTCCAGCGCGTCCAGCAGGCGGTCCACCCGGTACCCGCTGCGCTCCCGGGCATCCTGCCAGTGCCCGTACACCGCCGCCATCGCTGCCGTCTCCACGGTGATCTGCTTCCAGCCGATTCGCGTCCCCGCGGCCACCGCCGCGGTGAGCTCGTGCCATGCACCGAGCACCAGCAGCCAGTCCGTCAGCAGCTCGAACCGTTCCTTGTTGAACCATGTGGCTCCGTTGTGATGGTGGATCTGAAGGAACCTCTCAACCACCGGATCGGCCAGGAGTGTTTCCATGACCACCCGGGGGGCGTCGCCGCTCTCGCTGCCGGCGGAGTAGCGCCACCAGTTGTGATGGGCCAGAGTCACCTGCACCAGCTGTTGCCAGTACACCGGCAGCTCTCCCGAGGGTTGAATCTGCTCCAGCACGGTGTGAAGCGTCTCGATGAGCTGCCACTCTCCCGCCTGGTCCAGCCCGGAGAAGCCTGTCAGTTCCGGGCTGATCTCGTCCTCACCATTGATGAACACGTCCAGGGGTAACAGCAGCGCCAGGGCGAGGAACAGCGACGCGTCCTCCCTCTCCGCTTCCAGATGGGAAGCTACCAGGGCGCCTACGGTGTCATCGGCGCGCTTCACCAGCTGGGCCATCCGGTCCAGGGCCTCGCCGTTGTGCTGAAAGAGGGCCACCGCGTCTTCCAGCCGGGTGGTATGTTCGCAGAACTGCGCGGCGATCCCCAGGAAGGTGCGGTACTGACCCGCCAGCTCCTCCCAGTTGATCGGGGATGCCCCCTGTACCAGCGACTGAAAGACCGTCCGCATCATTCCCGTATTGGCCAGCACGCTGAACGCATCGTGCAGCGGCTGCAGCAGCAGGCGTTTCAGCGCACGGTCGATGTCTACGGTACCGGCGCCGTGGAGGTGGTCCGCCAGCCGGGCATAGTGGGAGTAACGGTTATCCTCAACCTCGTACATGTTCAGGAATACCTGACTCTCGTAGCCGTCCAGTTGCAGAAACAGCCCCCGCTCGGCCATCTCCCCGCAGTTGCGGATGAACCACAGCCCGCTGCGCTGCTCCTGAAAGATGAGGAAGTGGCGCCACGAGGCGGTCAGCCCCATCGCGGCTACCAGTTGCTGGGTGTGTTGGGTCCGCTCCTCGTCACCGTGGATCACGTAGGGCGAGGATGTGTGAATCCACCCGGCGGCGCGTTCCCAGTAGTTGTTGTACAACACCAGGGCGCGTTCGTCGTGGTGACGGTTGGAATAGACGTAGACGTTTTCCTGAATTGATCCCTCAGCGCTGTAGACGTCGAAAAGCCGGAACTTTTCCGCGTCGGCAAAGAGGTAGCGCTTGTGCATCAGCGGGAAGAGCTCCCGCTGGTGCCGGGCGATGAGCTCCTGGTTGGGTTCCTCGTTCCAGTAGGCTTTGCGGTACTCCATGCCGTACTTCTCGGCGTAGCCCTCAATCTGGCCGTGGCCGAACATGGGCAGCCCCGGCATCGTGACCATCAGGGTGGCCACCCCGAAGTATTTGTCTCCCGTGCCGAACTGGGCCACCGCAGTATCCTCGTCGGGGTTGTTCATGAAGTTGACAAACCGCTTGAGAACCTCCGGGTCGTACTCCAGAGTGTTCTTCACCGTCTGGCGGTATTTGTCGTTCTCCTCGTTCTTGAGCATGTTCATGAACGCGCTGTTGTAGACCCGGTGCATCCCCAGGGTACGAACGAAGTAGCTCTCCATCATCCAGAACGCCTCTGCCAGAAGCAGCGTGTCCGGAACCTCCGCGGCAACCCGGTCCACCACCTCCCGCCAGAACTCCACCGGCAGCGCCTGGTCAAACTGGGCGTGGGTCAGCCCGTGTTCCGCCCGGGAGGGGATATCGCCACCCTGCCCCGGCGCGGGGTACCACAGGCGCTGAACGTGCTTCTTGGCCAGGGTCATCGCCGCGTCAAAGCGGATGATCGGGAAGTTTCGCGCCACGTGCAGGATCGTCTGGATCACCGTCTCCCGGACCTCCTGCTGCAGGTAGTCCAGCTGGGCGGTGTCGTTCCAGGGCATGCTGGTGCCGTCGTTGCCGTGATAGATGTACCGTTCTTCTCCGGTGTGGAAGTTGACCCGCTTGAAGACAACTGCCGCGTCGCTGCGGTCGTAGTAGTGATCTTCCAGGTAAATACCCACTCCATCGACGGTACTGAGGTTTTCGCCGTTGAAGGTGTACCCCGGAAAGGGCGGGTGAGGCAGGCCGATGAACCATTCGGGATGCTCGTGCACCCACCGCGAGTCGATACCGGTATGGTTGGGTACCATATCGCTGGCGATGCGGATGCCCCGCTGCCACAGCCGTCGTCGCAGGTTGTCCAGGGCGTTCCACCCGCCCAGCTCGCCGGCGATGTCGTAGTCGTGCAGGGAGTACGCGCTGGCTTCCGCCTCAGGGTTGCCGCAGAGGTTCTTGATTCGTCGCGACGCCGAGGATCGCTGCCACAGGCCGATGAGCCACAGCCCGTTGAACCCCTGCTGCGCCAGCCGGTCCAGCTCCTCGTCGGGGATCCCGTCGAGGGTGAGGATCTCCCGCTTGTACTGCCTGGAGAGCTGGTCCAGCCAGACCAGGGTGCTCTTGGCCATGATCACCGCCCGGGGCATCCATTCCTGGTCGGGGCTGAACCGGGCGTAATCCTCGGCGTCATCCCCGTAGTCCGAACCGAATCGCGCCCCGAACTCCAGGACGTGCGTATCCCCGGGGCCGAAGAAACGGTTTTTCCGCTCCTCTCCCAGGACGTCGATGGAGCGCAGGATCCGGTCCAGGAAGGAGCCGATCAGGGTACCCCAGTGGCGGCGGATGTAATCGAGCTGGGCGTGAAGATCTTCAGGATGGGCAATAGCCGGCGCGCGGAGCAGCTCTACCAGCGTCTGGTCTTCAGAACCGAACGACGGCTGTTTCGCGAAAAAGGCCTCCATCACCGAGGCAAAGCGCCGGTACGCGGTGTCCTCCGCCAGTACCTGCTCATCGAAGAGCTCCAGAACGGGGTAGTACGCGTGGTTGCGGTTTCCCACCCATAGAACGATCAGCTCTTCCAGGGCGATCTCCCGACCGGGGATACTGTCTACGGTACGCTCCAGGGTTTCCTGGGGGGTTTCCTGACCGTTGTAACACGCCACCGTGGGAAAACGCTGCGCGAACGTAAGCAGCAGCCGTTCCAGCTCTTTGGCACCCAGTTCCCGGGAGAGAATCTGTATCAGCTCCCGTATCACCGAACGACCGTACTGCTGCAGGTAGAGGTTGATGACGTAGTGCATCACCTCATCAATAAGTCCCATCGCGTAGACGTCGCCGGGGCGTACCGCGCGATCCGGATGGACCGCGCTGCGCCGTACCGTATTGATCCGCAGGGCAAACTCCCGTGCCGCCCGAACCTCCGCAAAAAGGACGTGACCCTGAACGGAGAACCCCCCTTCCGCAAACTGATAGGTATCCCGAGCGCCGCGATAGACGTGAAACTCCCGCGGGGGGCCCGGTACTGCTGTGGTCAGGTTGTGTCGGTCTCTCATGTTCAGTCCTTTCAGTTTCGCAGCTTCACCAGCTCCTGTATCGCCGCAGTCAACGGTGTGGTGCCGTTCAGCGTCTCCAGGGGTATGGGCATGCGCCAGGTCCAGTTGAAGCTGTTCGCCGTGCCCGGTACATTGACCCGCTCCTGCGCTGGCTCGGTCCGGGGAAGATCAGGGTCCAGAACCAGAAGGTCCTGAAGCTGAAATACCACGATCCGGCTACCGCAGCGCATCAAGGCACCGTACACCCTGCGGGCGGTCTCGCTGTCGAACACCTGCGGGCACGGTCCATCCTGCCCCGCCAGCTCCCAGAGTATCTCCCGTCCCGCTTCCCCTTCCCACCAGCCGCGCATGGTGGATGTGTCGTGAACGCTGGGCGCGCAGACGCTCATGGCCGGATACTCTCCCAGAGGGATCGCCGGCTCACCCGGCCTGTCCCAGTAATGGCTCCAGCGGGGAATCATCAGCCCCAGAGCACCGAGTTCCTTCATCACCCGCGGTACTGCCTCGGGAATCACCCCCAGGTCCTCCGCGCAGGTGAGCATCTCGGTGGTCTCCATCATGAACTGCAGCAGGGTGCGGCCGTGGCCTGCCCACAGTTCGTTGCTGGAACTCTGATGGCGTGCGGCGATCTCCTCCAGCCGTTCCTTCTCTCCCTGTGAGAGCGTCTGGAATCGCCAGCACTCACGGAACGTCCATGTCGTGGCCAGGCGACCGTCCGGCAGATCCAGGAACACCCGGTCGCGATACTGATCCAGCAGCCAGTCCCGCAGCGTCTCCGGCGAACCCTGGGGCAGGGCGATCTCCGACAGGTCATTCTCACCGCAAATCTCCGGTGCGAAGAGAAACAGGTCCTCCCCGCCGATTCTTCGCAGCACCGCACCCTCCAAAGACTCTACCTGGACGTCCGGTCCCAGGGCTTCCCGGAGCTGGTCACCCCGAATGTGGGGTTCTTTGAGCCAGCGCAGCCGCTCCTGGTCGAATCCCGCTTCCAGCAGCTCATCCCGGGAGATCCCGTCCTGAGGCCAGAAGAACCCCGGCAGGCCGGTGCTGTTCCCCCGGGGGATCGCCCAGATTCTGAAGAACCCCAGAACGTGGTCGATACGGTACGCGTGATAGTACCGCGCCGCCTGGCGCAGCCGCTGTCGCCACCACTGGTAGTTTTCCTCTTCAAGGTTCTGCCAGTTATAGACCGGGAACCCCCAGTTCTGTCCCAACCGGCTGAACATATCCGGAGGAGCGCCCGCCTGCAGCTCCCGACGGAATACCTCCGGGCGGTACCACACGTCGGCGCTGTCCTCATTCATGAGGATGGGAATGTCCCCCTTCAGGGCCACCCCAAGCTTTGAGACTTCCGCGGCAGCCTGGGAAAACTGCCCGGCCAGCCGCAGCTGCAGCCACTGGTAGAACCTGGTGGCGTGCTGGAGCTCCGGTGTATTCCACAGCGTCTCTACCAGCGCCTGGTCCGCTTCCTGGTGTTTGCTCCAGTGCATCCACGCCCGCTGCTCCTGCCGGTCTTTCAGCGTCCGGAACACCGCGTACGCCTTGACCCAGGGGTTCTCCTCCAGGAAACGATCCATCTCCCCGACGAGAGAGGGTGTCCCTGCCGGCAGCGCTGCGTGGATCGTCCGCAGGATGTTCAGTTTGCCCGTGTTGACCTCATCGTAGCTGAATCGCGGGCGTCCTGCCTGGGTGCTGCGCAACGTGTTCAGCGCCAGCTGGACGTCCCGCTTCACCGTGTCATCGATCAACGTCAGCTCCGGCAGCGCGTCAATACGCAGATACATCGGATGAAGGGCGCAGGCGCTGATCGCCGAGTAGGGCGAGCTGTCGCCACCGCTGTCGTTCACCGGCAGCAGCTGAATGATCTTCAGCCCCGCCGAGGCGCACCACCCTGCCAGTGCCGGCAGATCGGCAAACTCACCGCACCCGGTGCTGTGCTCGCTGCGAAGCGCTGCCAGAGGAACCAGGAGACCGGCGATGCGCGTGTCCGAATGAGGATACTTCACGTGTTCAAGTATACGGGAGAATCCAGCCGGTCGCAATCAAAGGTCGTTCAGACGATCTCTCAGGCGGGCGGCTTCCTCATAATTCTCCGCATCCACCGCGCGTTCCAGTTCCCGTTCCAGCCGGGAGCGCAGATCCAGGGGCGGATCGGCGTTACCCACCGGGACGGTCTGGGCCGGTTCATCGGGGATACCGCTCTCTCCGGTGAAGGTCATCTCTTCCTCGCTGATGAGGTTCACCGCTACTCCCGCCTCATCAACGATCGACTCGGCAATGAAGACGGGGCAGTGAATGCGCGAGGCGATACCCAGGCTGTCCGAGGGCCGCGCGTCGATCACCACCCGCTTGAGCCCGTGTTTCATCAGGATACGGGAGTAGAACGTCCGATCTTTGAGGTCGGTGATTTCCACCCGTTCAATTGAGATGCTGGTCTTCTCCAGCAGCGAGATGAACAGGTCGTGGGTCATGGGGCGAGGTACCGGAACTCCCACCAGACCGAAGAGGATGGATTGCGCCTCCAGCTGACCGATGAAGATGGGCACGGCGCGGTCACTGCCCACCGGCTTCACCAGGACCGCGTTTCCCTTTTCGGTGCGTGCAACTGTCCAGATCTCCGCTTCGACGAGCATTATGGGGTAATAGTACCGCGAAATCGGGGAATTTTCAATGCGGAAGGGGCACCGCCCTTCACATTCAGAATTGCTGCTCGTAGATGCGCCGCGCTACCGGCATTCTCCGGCCCGTGCCGAATGCCCGGGGGCTCACCTTAAGAACCGGCGGTGCCTGTCGTCGCTTGTACTCGCTGCGCCCCACCAGCGAGAGCACCCGGGAAACAGTCTCACCGTCCGGCGGCGGGTACCCTCCGGCCGGGGGGGGGCCGTCAACAATCTGCGAGAACGTACGGTTGCCGATGAGGTACTCCCTGAGGATGTGATCCAGAACGGGGTAGGGTGGCAGGCTGTCTTCGTCGCGCTGGTCCGGGCGCAGCTCCGCTGACGGCGCTTTGGTGATGATCGCTTCGGGTATGACCTCGCCGTGGCGGTTGAAGTGCCGGGCCAGCGCGTAGACCTCCGTCTTCAACAGGTCACCGATCACCGAGAGGCCGCCGCACATATCGCCGTAGAGGGTGCAGTACCCCACCGCCAGCTCGCTTTTGTTGCCCGTTGTCAGCGTGAGGGAACCGGTTTTGTTGGACCACGCCATGAGCAGCGTCCCCCGGATGCGGGCCTGCAGGTTCTCCTCGGTTACGTCCTGCTCCATCCCCTGAAAGAGCGGCGCCAGGGTCGATTCGAACGCGGTATAGACATCCAGAATGGGAAGGGTTTCGCAGCGGATACCCAGATTCTGCACCAGCCGTTCCGAATCGGTGATGCTGCCTTCGCTGGAGTACTGCGAGGGCAGGAGAAACACCGCGAGGTTCTGCGGACCCACTGCCCGGGCAGCGATAACCGTCACCACCGCCGAATCGATGCCGCCGGAGAGCCCCAGGTGGACCCGGGAGAAACCGGTCTTTCTGAGGTAATCCCGCACACCCAGAACCAGGGCATCCTCGATCTCCTGCCAGTAGTCGTCCGGGGCGGCTGCCGGGGACGCCGTCGGGGCGGCTGCCGGGGTGCTGCCCGTCAACTCCACCTCCACCACCGCCACGTCCTCCACAAACCCCGGTGACTGGTGCCGGATCGTACCGTCGCTGCCGGTCACCAGGGAGGCACCGTCGAAAATGAGGTTGTCGTTGCCTCCCACCGCGTTCACATATACCACCGGGACACCGTTGTTGCGTCCGATGGAGGTGACAAGGCGGCGACGGATATCCCGTTTGCCTCCGTGAAATGGACTTGCCGAGGGGGCAATGATCAGGCGCGCTCCCGCGTCCACCAGATCCCGCACCGGGTCCACGGGGTAACGCGTTCCCGGTACCGGCTCGGTTTCCCACCAGATATCTTCGCAGATCGCGATGCCCATGGGGACACCCTGTTCCATCCAGACGGTTGACTCCCGGGCCGGCTCGAAATAGCGCGCTTCGTCGAACACGTCGTAGGTGGGGAGCAGTCGCTTGGCCTGGCGAAAACGCACCTCCCCGTCCCGAAGAACAGCAGCCACGTTGTGAAGGCTCTTGCCGGCGGGGTCGGGGCTGCGGTCCACGTATCCGACGATCACCGAGATGTCCCGGGGGAGCCGCCGCTGCAGCTCCCGCAACGCCCGCAGATTCTCATCGACAAACGTCCCGTGATCCAGCAGGTCCATTGGCGGATATCCGCACAGCGAGAGCTCCGGAAAGACCGCCAGCGTCGCTCCCTGGCCCTTTGCCCGCTCTGTTGCCGCGAGGATGAGGTGGAGATTTCCCGAGAAATCCCCGATGGTGCTGTTGATCTGTCCAATTGCAATCTTCACGCCGTTGACCTCTCTTCGTGGGCTAACTACTATACCGTATCATGCACAAGCCGGTCCTGATAACGGGCAAGCAAACCACGTTCCGGGAGGATCTGGTCCAGGAGTTCCTGAATCGCTCCATTCCGGTCTACCTCACTGTTGAAGATCGGGAGTCGGATGTTCCTCAGGAACTGGACAGTCGCATCACTCCCTGCACGTGGGCACGCCGCTCTGTCCTCTCCACACGTTCTCTTCTCCTGAAAGTAGAGAGGGAGGTGGAGGGGTTTGACCGTGCGGTGGTGCTGTGCGGGCCGGAGGGAATAAACTCCCCGGTGCATCAGACAGAGTCAGCGGTGATCGAGGAGCGGATTGACTTCTCCATCAAGGGCTACCTCTTCGTGATCCGGGAGATCCTCTCCTCATTCATGCGCCGGGGCGGCGGTGATCTGACGGTGATCTGGTTCGATGGCGGATCGGAGGTCCTGCCGCCGTTTGACGCCAGCCTCAGCGGGGCGGTGCAGTCGCTGGTGCGGTCTCTTCTGGTGTATTACGAATCAGAACCGGTGACGATCCGCGGATTGCAGGCCGCCGGGGGTGAACCCCGGGAGGTAGCTCACTGGGCGCTGGAGATGATCGTCGACCGGGCGGATAGATCCGCCGGGCGCTGGCAGAAACACGGGCAGCGAAGCGGACTGCTGCCCTTCAGGAAGGGCTGACAGATGAGTATTCGTCTTCGATATCTCGCCGGTGGAACCGTCGGGATCATAATAGGTTTGCTCTTGCCGCTGGCGGGCGGGGACACCCTGGAGCTTCTCCGGCAGCTCTCCGGGCTGGTGGTTACCATTGGACGCTTCTTCCTCTTTCCGTTGATGTTCTTCGGGATGATCATCGCCGCCGACGAGTTGCGCAGCGACGAGAATCTGCTGCCCCTGGCGGGGCGAACGGTGGTGTGGACGCTGCTGGCGGTGGTTGTTTCCACCCTGGCGGGGGTTCTCTCGGTGGCGGTGCTGGCGCCGCAGCGGATTCCGCCGATGATTCAGGAGGGTCAGGTAGCGCAGGTTCCATCCCTTCTGGGGGAGATCGCCGCGGGGTTGCGGGGCAACCTCTTTCAGGTGTTTGTCCTCAATGAGAACGCCGTGGCAGGGGTCCTTCTGGTGGGATTACTTATCGGCGTGAGCCTTCACTACGATCGCAGCGTGACCTCCCCGGTCTCCCTGGTGGCTGATTCGGCCAACCGCATCCTGTACCGTCTGAACTCGCAGCTGGTTGAGTTTCTCGGGGTGCTCCTGATCGTCCCCATGGCGGCGACGGTGGTCCTCCTGCGGGAAGTGCCCGACCTTGAACTCTTTCTGCAGTTCCTGCTGGTGAGCGTTGTGGCGGTGCTGGTAGTGGGGTTCCTGCTCTTTCCGCTGATCATCTTTCTTCTGGACCGCAAACGTGCCCGACCCCTCGGCTGGCTGCGCAGCATGATCACCCCGGTTGTGCCGGCCCTCGTCTCCGGAGACAGTTATTTTGCTCTGGGAACGCTGATCCGTACCGGAAAAGAGGAGCTGGACATCCATCGGAAGGTCGGGGCAACGGTCCTGCCGGCGGTGTCACTGTACGGCCGGGCCGGTAGCGCCATGATCAGTATCGCCGGGTTTCTCCTGGTGATACGCTCCTACACCGCGCTGGAGATCGGGGTTGGGGACCTCATTGAGCTCTCCGTGGCGGCGATGGTCTATTCGTTCTTTCTTGCCCGGGTTCCTGCGGGGAGGGTGGCGTTGCTGCTCTCGTACCTGGCCCTGCGCTACGGTCGCGGGATGGAAGAATCCTACCTGATTCTCCTTCCGGTGATGCCAATTCTTGAGCGTATCGGCGCGGTCCTGGATGTCATGACCGCGGGCTTCGTGGCGCAGGTGGTAAAGATGCGTACCCTCGCTGCGGCCGAGGCGGCGCGGCGTCGCTGAACGCGGCACCTCTGAACACAGTACCTCTGAACACAGTACCTCGGAACACGGCGCCGCGTGCAGCGCGGCGCAGCTAAAAGAGGTCGTAGGTTATCCGCAGTCCCCAGCGCAGCATCGTCTCGTCCAGGAAAGGTACCCCCGGGGGAGCGTCGCTCCAGAGGTTGTAGATCGGTACGTACCAGGTGAGTCCGCCCCCCACCTGCACGGTGTCGGTGAGGCGATAGTCCACCGCGAATCCCAGCTCCGGATAGACGAAGCGCCCGGCGATCCAGTACCGACCCACCTCGCCGGTCCCGGATGAATCGATCTCCCGCAGGGGTATTCGAAAGATCAGCGCCAGACCGGCCCCCACGGAGAGATCCCAGGCGGGGTGCGACGGCCAGGGCAGGCGGTAGTACCACGGGACCGAGAGCGCCAGCGAGAGGGTGTCGGCGATCTGGCCGCTGACTGACCCGGTCTCGATCTGTGTGGGAACCACTGTGTCGTGGGCGTTCAGGGCGATGTACTCCTGCCGGTAGATCCACAGGTTTGGCTCCAGGCGCATCGCCGGGGTAAGGTCCAGGACGACGCCGGCGCCGAAGGACATTCGCTGCGGGCTTACGTCACTTCCCTGAACGGGCGAGCCATCTTCGGTGGTGGTGAACCCATTGTAGATCCACAGGGGCATCGCCGAGAAGACCAGCGGTCCTACCTCCAGCTCCACCGCCTGGCCGTAGGCAGTGTCGGGGGCGGTCAGGTGAAACAGCGCCCAGAAGACCCCGACAAGGAGAATGGTGGCTGGAGTGGTCCGGAACGGTAAGGCACCCACACCAGTACTATACCACACCGCGTGAGCTAATACGCTTTAGCGAAGACCGCCATGTGCCGGGCGGGTTTGCCCGAGCGTATGCACGTTTTGCCCCGGGCCTCTTCCTCGTTTCCAAAGGGCAGGACCCGGATCGTCGCTTTGGTCTCTTCCTTGATCAGCGCTTCGGTGGCGGCATCGCCGTCCCAGGGGGCCACGGCGAACCCGCCGGGGGCGTCCTCACCCTGGTACAGCGCTGCCATCTCGTCCCAGGTGGCGGGGTAGTGGGTGTTGGCGCCGCGGAACTCCAGGGCGCGCTGATAGAGGTTCTGCTGAATCTCATCGAGCAAGGCCCGGGCCCGCGCTCCCGCCGCGTCAAGGGCCACCGCTTCCTTCTCTCCGGTGTCGCGACGCACCATCGTCACCTGCCCGTTCTCAAGGTCCCGCGGCCCCATCTCGATCCGCAGGGGCACCCCCCGCATCTCCCATTCGGCAAACTTCCACCCCGGGGAGTTGCTCTCGTCATCGTCCACCACGATGCGGAACTCCTTCCGCAGCTCATCCGCCAGTTTTTCCGCCGCCGGCAGCACCTGCTCCCGGTTGTTGCTGCGGAAGATGGGGATGAGCACCAGTTCCGTTGGTGCCAGCTTCGGGGGGACAATGAGCCCGTTGTCGTCGGAGTGGGCCATGATCAGCGCTCCCACCAGTCGCGTAGAGACCCCCCAGGAGGTAGCCCAGACGTACTCCAGAGCGCTCTCGCGGTTCTGGAACTGGACGTCAAACGCTTTGGCAAAGTTCTGTCCCAGGAAGTGGGACGTGCCGGCCTGCAGCGCCCGGCGGTCCTGCATCAGTGCTTCAATGGCGTAGGTGTTTACCGCCCCGGCGAATTTCTCGCTCTCGCTCTTGACGCCGGTGAGCACCGGCATCGCCATGTACTCCTCAGCAAAGGTGCGGTAGACCTCGAGCATGCGCAGCGTCTCTTCCCGGGCCTCATCTTCCGTGGCGTGGGCGGTGTGCCCTTCCTGCCACAGAAACTCGGTGGTTCTGAGGAACAGCCGGGTGCGCTTCTCCCAGCGGACCACGTTGGCCCACTGGTTGATTAACAGCGGCAGGTCCCGCCAGGACTGGATCCACTTGCGGTACATGCTCCAGATGATCGTCTCCGAAGTGGGGCGGATCACCAGGGGCTCTTCCAGTTTCTCGCCGCCACCGTGGGTAACCACTGCCAGCTCCGGGGCAAACCCTTCCACGTGCTGCGCTTCCTTGTGCAGGAAACTTTCTGGTATCAACAGGGGAAAGTACGCGTTCTGATGCCCGGTAGCCTTGAACATTCCGTCCAGAGCGCTCTGCATCCGCTCCCACAGGGCGTAGCCCCGCGGCCGGATCACCATCGATCCCTTCACAGGGCTGTAGTCAGCGAGTTGCGCTTTCAGGACGATATCTACGTACCAATCAGAGTAACTTGTGGATCTGGGAGTAATGTGTTCTGCCATGACGTTTCCGCGAGAGTTTAGAGGCAATTCTTCACGGCGTCAAGAATTATCGGAGTCCCTGTTATCGGAGCCTGACCGTTTCCACCATGTAGCGGATCTGTCGTCCTCCGGGGATATCGGTGATTCGCTCCATCACAACAACCAGGGACTCTCCGTCCGGAGCAAGTATCACCTGACCTACGGAGTAGCGATTGACCCCGTCACGAAAAAAGCCTGGTCGACCTACCCGCCGTTGTACGGTGGTGCCGTCAGCGGTGCGGAGGGTGATGTCAAGGTGAAACGCTGCGCTGCCCTCGCGGCCGCTGCCGCGGGATTCCTGCGTGACTGAAATGGTGTAGCGACTGTTCTGCTGAAAATCCCTGAACTCCACCCGTGGGGTTGGTTCTGTCTGGTTAAGAGACAGATAGATGAGCCGCCCCTGCCGCAGATGGTTCACGTTGCGGGCGGTCATCATCGGGGCAAGGTCCCGAAGCACGTTGAACAGCGCGCCGCTGCCGTCCTGGCCCGCGGATACCGGCTGGGTGAAGACCTGCTGCGCCACCCCCTCCCGGACAAATACGTTGCCGGGAACATCAACGGTAAAGACCTCGGCGTAGGGATGTCCCGACGCACCTTCGATTCCATGCTGGGAAAAGACGAAGACCTGCGAATCCGGGGAGAAACCGAGGTTCGTAAAGCGTGCTACATCACCGGCGTGAACCGCAGCAGCGAGGGAAGTCAGCAGCAGAAGCGTAATCAGTTTCTTGCGTATTCTTTCTATCGCCATGGGAATCTGGTCTCCTCCCTAACAGTATCGTCGGTTCCACCCGGCGGCTGTAGTTTTTCCGCAAAATCGCTATAGTGTCTTCCATGACGGTGAATCAGCGCAACAGTACTCTCATGGCGCTTCTGATGCTTCAGTTTCTGCTGGTGGTCGCGGTGGTTGTACTGTTTTTTCGTCGGCAGCCTTCTGTCGGTAGCGGGCACGTTGCTGCCCTGACCGGTGCTGCCCTGATGACAGTGGCCGCCGGGCTGGTGGCGGCGACGTATCTGCGGATCTTCCGGCGGAGCCGGTCGATACCGGTATTCTTCATGGTCACGTTCTTCATCTTCACCATGCTCGATGCGACCAAGTGGGTGCAGCTGCTGGTCCTTGATTCACCCTGGCCGCACTACGCCGCTACAGTCAGTCGGGTGACGATTTTCGGACACCTCTCCGGCGCGCTGGCGCTCTTTGGCTCCGGTCTGTACGCCGGGTCGCACCGCCTCAAGTGGCAGGGGGTTGCTTTTGCCCTGGGACTGTTTCTGACGGCGTCGCTGAGTTGGGCTATACCCATTGATTCCAGCGTTATGCCGGAGAATCTTGTCTTTGCCGCGGGGTTTCCCGCGTCTCTGGATATGCTCACCGCGCTGCTGCTGATACTGGGGGTCATCAACTACGCCGAGCAGGCGATCGTTGCCCGGGACACCCGCCGGGCGGTGACGGCGCTGTCAGTTCTGCTGATCGTCGTCGGGCGGGAGTTGCTGTACCACCGTACCGAGATCGCGATGATGTTTCTCGGGACGGGGCTGTTTCTGGCTGGAGGCATCACCTACGCGTTGCGCAACTATCGGGACTACCTGCTGGGATAGAGAGGCAGGGAGCGGGGACGCAAAGGGGAAGGGTGCCTGTAGAGGCCGGGGGCGCTACAGGAGAGCCAGGGTGACCATTCCCACCCCGGCGGGCAGGATGAGGTTGTCCGCGTCCCGGGTGGGTAACGCTTCCAAGACCATCGCCGCCGCCGCAGCAGCCAGAGCTACCGGCCAGGACTGGAGCACCAGGTAGCCGGCAATGGCAACGACCACACCGCAGGCAAGGCTCCCTTCCAGGGTCTTTCCGCCGGTTAGTGGCAGTTGGATGGAGCCCAGGAGTTTTCCTACCACGCTGGCTACTCCGTCACCGAATGCAAGAGCGTAAATCGCCACCGTTGCTGCCGGGTCGGGATACAGCAGCAGCGCCATCATCGCCCCCAGCCCCAGGGTTACCGGGCCGAGAACAAAGTGCCCCAGATCCCGGGGGCGGGAGGAGAGTACCGTCAGTCTGGAAATAACCGGAACATCCCGACCGTTCTGGCGCAGCGTTTCCGCCCAGGTATAGATAATTGTCCCCGCCGCCAGAAGCAAAAGCGTTGCAACAGTTCCGATATGCGTTACAATGAGCGGCACCGTGGCAACCAGAAGATGAACCGTTTTGCGGATCAGCTCGGTACGAAGCTCACGGGTTATGGAGAGAGGGTGGCCCAGTGTTGTTGTCGTATCCATCACAGCACAATCATTGCAATTACCATGCCAAATCAGGAGTTCCGGGTGTCGGGAAATAATTCTTTTACACGAAACAGGTTGCGGAATCGAATAATTCTTCCGGGATCGTATCTGTTTAGAAGTGTATACTTTTTCAGACATCGGTATTCGATCATTCCTATTCTTCTCCTGTTTCTCGCCGGATGCGCCAGTGTTCCCGAAGACGTTCCCGACCAGCGGGATCGGCTGGAAGAGGACGTTCAGGTCTCCCGGGACGATGCTCCGGCTTTGCCGACGGAGGATTCCCGGCGCGTTCCGGATCAGGATGAGACCCCGCCACCGGAGCTGTACGCTGAGAGCGCGGTTGTTGCGGTCCTGCCTCCCGGCGTGGCGCCGGAACGGATTCCGGAGCCGTCGGACCCTCTCCGTCCTCTTGACCCGCCCGACCCGATCGACCTGATCGAGCAGGCTATTGGAAGAACCGTTGCCGCCATGACGATCCCGGATCTGGCAGGACAGCTGATCATGCCCGCCCTGCCGGTGGCTCCCGAAGGGGGGGCCACCCTGCGGTTCAACCAGCGGGTTCGGCAACTCCTGGAGGATGTCCGACCCGGTGGAATCATCCTCTTCGGCGGCAACATCCGCGACTCCGCCCAGGTGCGTTCACTGGTGGAGGAGCTGCAGGCCCACAGCCCCATCCCGCTCCTGGTGGCGGTTGATCAGGAGGGGGGGGTGGTGAGTCGTCTCACCAGCAGCGAAGCGATGGACGCTACGGTGGTCCCGTCAGCTCGTCGGGTTGGTCTGGTGGGAGACGAGGAGCTGGCCTACCAGGTGGCCCGGGCAACTGCCCGGGAGTTGCGCTCACTGGGGATCACCATGAACTTCGCGCCGGTAGCGGACATACTTACCAACCCCGGTAATGCGGTGATCGGTACCCGCGCCTTCGGGAACGATCCGTTGCTGGTGGCCCGGATGGTGGCGGCCACCGTCCGGGGGTTGCAGGACGAAGGGGTGAGCGCGGTGATCAAACACTTCCCCGGCCACGGCGATACCCGCGAGGATACCCATATCCAGGCGGTGGTGGTTCCCCATACGATGGAGCGGCTGCGACAGGTGGAGTTCATCCCCTTCCGTGAGGGCGTACTTGCAGGTGCCGACGGTGTGATGACCGCTCACATCACGCTGCCAGAAGTTGCTGGAGAGTCCCTTCCGGTGACCCTCTCCCCGGCGTTGCTTCGGGACGTTCTGCGCCATGAGCTGGATTTCTCCGGTTTGATCGTTACCGATTCTCTGGTGATGGCAGCATTGACCCGGTACTTCCCGGAGGACCAGTTGCCTCTGCGGGCGTTTCAGGCTGGAGCCGATCTGCTGCTGTACCCCCGGCGCCCTGAGGTGGCGCGGCAACTTCTGGTCGCAGCGGTAGAGGCCGGGGAGATTTCCCGGGATGACCTTGAGGAGTCGGTGACGCGCATTCTGCGGGTTAAGTTTGCCCGGGAGCTGATGCTGCCGGTGGAGTCCCTGGCGGATGAGACCTTCCCGGCGTACCGCCGCCCGGAGCGGTTTGTTCCCGAGGAGGAGTCAATGCGGCTGGGTGTTGCCGAACATCGCGAACTGATGCAGCGGGTTCTGCAGCTGAGTACCCAGGTCCTCACCGGTGGTCAGTGAACTGTCCCATTCTTCCTTGTCAGACTGTCTTGTTAAACCGGTAATCGGGTATACCGACGCGGCAGCAGGTCCACCCCGCAGGGCATCTGTTCTGCCCCGTCCAGAGAGACCCGGGGCACCTCGATCAGGTGTTCCAGGTACATCCCCGCGGCACCGTAGGCCACTGCCTGCTCACCGAGCCGGGACACTTCAAGGGTGTAGGTGACTTTCTGCGGATACGCCCAGTTGTCGCGGACAAATTCGTCCACCGACTCCCGCAGCTGGTCTGCCAGGACCTCCATGGGACCACCGACAACCACCTTGCGAAGGTTCAGGACGTTGATCAGGAACGCCACGTGACGCGCCAGCTCGCGGATGATCCGGGCATCCACCGAAGGGTCCTGGAGAAAGCGCCGTGCTTCCTCATCGTTGATGGAAAACTGATTGATCGCCCCGCGGTTGTAGAGGATGCTGCGGAACTCTCCCGCGGAGTTGTCCTCGCCGTGATGAACCTCACCGTTGATGACCAGACCCAGGCCCAGAGCCATGATGCGGTAATTGTCCATAGCGATGGTGTGTTTGCGCAGCTCCCCCAGGACAAAGACGAAGTTCTGAGGTCGGGAGCTGTGGCGGAAGGCGAGCTCGCCCCAGCAGCCGCAGTTGGCGTCGTTGTCCACCAGGATCGGAACGGAGAGCCCCAGGGTCGCCCGGCTCTGCTCCACGAAACGGATCTCCTCGTAATGTTCGAAGGGCATCGACGCCCGCAATACCCCGCGGACGGGATCGACGAAACCGGGAAGTCCCACCCCGATGCCCAGAAGGGGCATCCCCGTCGCCTCGAGGCTCGGTTGAAACCGCCGCACGATCTGGACGAACGCGTCCACCAGCTGAGTCGTCCGCAGGTCAAGCGGCTCGGTGTGGGAGAAAAAGACGTCACCCCGGAGGTTGATCCCCACCACGGTGAACGCTTCGGTCTGGATCTCCACCCCCATGATGCACCCGTAGTTTGCCACCACCTGCAGCCGCAACGGTCGGCGACCTCCGGTGGGTCCGGCGTCGCCCACCGCGGCGGTTTCGACGATTCCCGTCTCTTCCAGCGCGCTGACAATCTTGGAGACGGTGGATTTGTTCAGATCCAGTCGTCGGGCAATATCTACCCGGCTGAGTCCGTGGTTGAGGTAGATCATCCGGAGAACCCGGGTAATGTTGACCCTGCTCACGTAGTTCGTCATATCGACCCGCCAGACCTGCCTTCCATTAAGTTGGTTGCTTAAACCAATCTACACCCGGTTGCAGCGGCTGTCAAATCACCAGTTTCCGCGATTATTTCCCGGAATATCCCCAAATACAGGGATGCGTTTTTTCGTTGACAGCTGGAATTTGCCATGGTACGATCACAGTTGGTTGCGTTGCGCAACCAAACAGTAACGACCCGAATTGAGGAGGTATGTAATGAAGAGGACTACGATTATCGCAGTCACGGCTCTGGTGCTGCTTGTACCGGTGTTATTCCTGGCGTGTGGCGGTCAGGAAGAGAGCGCTGCGGCGCCATCCGCTGACTTCACCGCCAACGCCTGGACCGACGGACAGGACCTTTCAGGGACTACCGTCCAGGTTTTTGGTGCTTTTGTTGATGAAGATGCCCGACGCTTCCGCAGGTCGATGCAGCCCTTCATCGATGAGACCGGCATCAACGTGGTGTACGAGGGGTCAGGTGACTTCGAGTCGCTGATCACCGTCCGTGTTGAAGGTGGAAGCCCCCCGGACATGGCGGCGTTTCCCCAGCCGGGTCTGCTTGGTGACTTCGTCGCCGGTGGACAGGTCATCGACATGAACGAATGGTTCGAGATGAGCTACCTTCAGGACCAGTACGTTCAGAGCTGGCTGGACATGGCCACCATGGATGGCATCATGGCCGGTTTCTGGCACCGCGCCAACGTGAAGAGTCTGGTATGGTACCCCAAGCCGGCATGGGAAGAGCGGGGTTACCCCATTCCCGAGACCTGGGATGAGCTGATCGCCCTTTCGGACCGCATCGTTGCGGACGGCGGCGTGCCCTGGGCAATCGGTATGGAATCAGCCGGTGCTACCGGTTGGGTTGGAACGGACTGGATCGAGGACATCATGCTGCGGACCGCGCCGGTTGAAGCGTACGACCGCTGGGTCACCGGTGATCTGCCCTTCGACAGCCCGGAAGTGCGTCGCGCCTTTGAGGTGATGGGCGAGATCTGGTTCAACGAGGACTACGTGGTTGGTGGTATCGATGCGATCGTGGGTGTTCCCTTCGGTGACGCTCCCAACGCGCTCTTTGCCGATCCTCCTGCAGCGTGGATGCATCGCCAGGCAAGCTTTATCCCGGCGTTCTTCCCTGCGGGTGTCGAGGTTGGTGTGGATGTAGACTTCTTCTATCTTCCCCCGATCGATACCAGCGTGGCCCCGAACCCCGTTCTTGGCGCCGGTGACATCTACGGTGTCTTCAACGATCGACCGGAAGTGCGGGCTCTGGCGCGCTACATGACCCAGGGAATCTCCACCAAAGCGTGGGTTGAAGCGGGCGGGTTTGTCTCACCCCATCGCGATGCCGAGCTCAGCTGGTATCCCACCGATACGGACCGCCGGTTTGCCGAGATCATCGCCAACGCCGATCCGTTCCGGTTTGACGCTTCCGACCTGATGCCCGGCCCCGTCGGCGCCGGCTCCTTCTGGTCAGAGATCACCAACTACGTCAACAACTACCCCAGTGTCAGCCTTCAGCAGACGCTGCGGAACATTGACAACAGCTGGCCGGGCCGCTGAGGCAGCCTGAGTAACCTGAGGCAGGGCGCTGCGGCGCCCTGCCCATTTTATTGCCAAGATCCGGGGGACTTATGAGTGATGCTGCAGTTCAAAAGAACCGGGGGATACAAATCCTCCTTTCGGTTCTCAGCGCGATCGTGCTGATCGTGGTTTTTGCGTGGAGTTTCAATTTTATGCGTGCCGCTGCCGCGCCGCGTCTGGTCATCGCCCTGGTGGCGCTGGTCGTCGGGGTTGGCGGAATCTGGGCGCTCTTTCTGACGGCGGACCGCCTGGTGGGACAGTTGCCCGGTCGTGCCCGAGATATATTGAGACCCTACGTATTTATCACGCCGGCGTTTCTGATCCTGCTGGTCTATATTATTTACCCTACCATCCGGACGATCTACATCAGCTTTTTTGATTTTACCCGCGGTGGCAGTCCGCAGAACTTCGGACTGCAGAACTACATCAGGGCATTCACCGACCCCGCTCTGTTGATCGCCCTGCGGAATAACCTGCTGTGGCTCATCTTTGTGCCCCTCTTTTCCGTTTCCATCGGGCTGGTGATCGCCGTCCTGGTGGACCGTATCAAGTGGGAAAAATACGCCAAGTCGCTGATCTTTCTGCCCATGGCGATATCATTCGTCGGCGCGTCGGTCATCTGGCGATTCATTTACTACCGGGCACCCTTCGGGGCGCAGATCGGCCTGCTCAACGCGATCGCCGTTGCCATGGGTAACGACCCGGTGGGGTGGCTCAGGCTGGAGCCCTGGAATAACTTCTTCCTGATAATAATCATGGTCTGGCTCCAGACCGGCTTTGCGATGGTTATCCTCTCCTCCGCCGTAAAGGGTGTTCCCTCCAGTCTGCTGGAAGCTGCACGTATCGACGGTGCCGGGGAATTTCGGATCTTTTTCCAGGTGATCATTCCCTTTGTGAGCGGGGCAATCCTCACCGTGACCACCACCATTGTGATCCTGGTTCTGAAAGTCTTCGATGTGGTCTTTGTCATGACCAGCGGACGTTTCAACACGGAAGTCGTGGCCAACATGATGTTCAACCAGATGTTCATCCAGGGGACTTACGGCCGTGGTGCCGCGCTGGCGGTAATCATCTTTATTGCGGTCACTCCGGTGATGATTCACAACATTCGTAAACTGAACGAGGCCTAGGGAGTTCTTATGGCAGATACAATGGTCTTCAACAAGAAAAAACTGCGACCCCAGGAGGTAACCGGACGGGTTCTTCTGAACCTGGCGGTGATCCTCATTGTCATCATCTGGACGATACCCACCTTCGGACTGCTGGTCAGTTCGTTCCGGACACCCCAGGCGATCAATACCACCGGGTGGTGGACCGCGGTATTCCAGCCCTTCACCCAGGGGTTCTGGACGCTGGACAATTACATCTCCGTCATCACGGAAGATCAGATGGGCACCGCGTTCATGAACAGCCTGCTGGTAACGATACCGGCTACCGTTATTCCCATCACCATCGCCGCGTTTGCAGCGTACGCTCTGGCCTGGATGCGTTTTCTCGGCCGTCGGCTGGTCTTTATCCTGGTGGTGGGCCTGATGGTGGTACCCCTGCAAACATCGCTGTTACCGCTGTTCCGCCTCTACAACGACACCGGCCTGGCCGGGACGTACCTGGGGATCTGGCTGGCCCATACCGGTTTCGGCTTACCCCTGGCGACGTACCTGTTGTACGGATATATCTCGCAGATTCCCCGAGACCTGATAGAAGCAGCCGAGGTTGACGGGACCACCCCGATGTCCAAGTTCATCTTTCTGGTGCTTCCCGTATCGGTGCCGGCAATCGCCTCCTTCGCCATCTTCCAGTTCCTGTGGGTCTGGAACGATCTGCTGGTAGCGTTGATCTTTCTGGGAACACGAGTGGACGTGGCGGTAGTGACCACGCGACTGTCGGAACTGGTTGGTTCCCGCGGGCAGGCGTGGTACGTGCTGACCTCCGGCGCGTTCCTGACGATGATCATGCCCCTGGCGGTGTTCTTTGGCCTGCAGCGCTACTTTGTCCGCGGCATGATGGCCGGCTCGGTAAAGGGCTGATCCCCCGGCGGCACCCCCGCGTGCACCACTGCGCGTCGGGGTGCCCTCAGCTTCTACCTCTGCCAACGGGAGCGCTTTAACAGTGAGACTTCGGGATAACCTCTACAGCGAGACTACCTGGGACATCTACGAGACCCGCTACGACCCTGATCAGATGATCACCAGCGGCAGTAACTTCATGATCGGCAACGGGTTTCTGGGATACCGGGGCACCTTTCCCGATGATCGTGCGGAGCAGTATGTGGGATGCATCGTCACCGACACCTGGGACAACGCCGACGGTGTCTGGTCCGAGCTGGTGAACGCTCCCAACGGGCTGTGGCTGCAGGTTCTCGCCGGGGAGGACGGTGGACCCCTTTGCTGGCGGGAAGCGTCCCCTGACACCTGGCGGCGAACGCTGGATTTCCGCTACGGCGTCTGGTGCGGCGAAGCTGCGTGGCCCGAAGCGGGGATCCACATGGTGGAAGAACGCTTTGCCGGACGGGATGAGCTGCACCTGCTGGCAGCACGCACTCGCATCACCGCCTCCTCCCCGGTCAGGCTGGAGGTTCGCACCGGGATCGACGGCCAAAGCTGGAACCTCAACGGTGAGCATCTTCCGGAGCTTGTACTGCGTCACCACGAGGGCAGCGGTACCGTGGAGGCCGCCGGCAGAACCGGACAGCACCACTACGACGTTGTGGTGGTACAGGGGGAGCGATTCTCTGTTGAGGGCCGTACCCCCGGGGAGGGCCGCGCACCGACCCCGGCAGCAGTGGTCGCCTCGGGACGCCGCATTGAGAGCTCCCGGGTTATCTCGCTGCAGCCCGGCGAGACAGTGACCGTTGAGCGCTACGTGGGCGTTTTCACCACCAACGATCTGCGGGAGAGCGGAGATACCAGCGTCGAAGCAGTACGACATGCGGCGGCCGCCGTGGTGCAGCGCGCCCGGAACAGTACCTGGGACGCGCTGATTCAGGCCCACCGCGCCGCCTGGGACGGGCTCTGGCAGGACCTGGACGTCCAGATCGACGGGGATGAGCTGGCCCAGACGGTACTGCGGTATAACCTCTACCACAACGTAATTGCCACCCCGATCCACGCGGATCACCTTCCGGTTGGCGCTCGGGGGCTCTCGTGCCAGGCGTACCAGGGGGCGGCGTTCTGGGACCAGGAAGTGTACAACATGCCCCACTTCCTCTATACCCGCCCGGAGATCGCCCGCAATATTCTTACCTATCGTTACCGCACCCTCCCGGGGGCCCGGCAGAAGGCGCGGGATCTTGGCTACCAGGGGGCGTTCTACGCCTGGGTCAGCGGCGACACCGGTCATGAGATCTGTCCGTCCTGGTTCTTCAAGGACGTTCTCTCGGGCCGGCCGATACGGAATCACTTCAACGACTGGCAGATCCACATCTCCCCGGATATCGTCTGGGCGTTGGATCGCTACATCGAAGTGACCCAGGACCGCGCATTTCTGATCAGTTGTGGCGCCGAGATCGCCTTCGAGGTAGCCCGCTTTCTGGTGTCTCGTGTGCACTATCGTGTTGATCGGGAGTGCTACGAAGTGATCCGCGTCCTGGGGCCGGACGAGTACCACGAGAATGTGGATAACAACTACTTCACCAACTGGCAGGTGCGCTACGCCTGCGCCGCTGCTGCACGGTGGTACCGGGAGCTTCACAGCAGCAACCCCGCCGAGCTCGCTGAGATCGCCCGGCGAATCAATCTTCACGAGAAGGAACCCGGGCAATGGGAGGACGTGGCAGAGCGCATCTTTGTTCCCACGCCGGATCCGCAGACGGGGCTGATCGAACAGTTCCAGGGGTTCTTCCAGCTGGAAGACATCTCGCCGGAGGACCTGAAAGAACGGTTGCTGGACCCGGGTGAGTACTGGGGATGGCCGAATGGGATCGCCGTGGCCACGCAGGTATCCAAACAGGCGGACGTCCTGCAGCTGATGGTGATGCACCCCCAGGCGGAGGAACTTGAGGTGATCAGGCGTAACTGGGAGTATTACGAGCCGCGGACGCAGCACGGGTCGTCTTTGAGTTACGCCGTCTACGCTACCAGCGCAGCACGCCTGGAGCTGCTCGAGGACGCGTATCGATACTTTCTCCGCTCCTGTACCGTCGACCTGTTCAACACCGGCAAGGCGATCTCCGGAGGTACCTTCATCGGTGGCATCCACACTGCCGCGTGCGGGGTGGCCTGGCAGATCGCGGTGCAGGGGTTCGGCGGGGTTGCGGTCACCACCGACGGAATCTCTCTGGACCCGCACCTGCCCCCGGGCTGGGACCGGCTGACGTTTACCCTCCGCTGGCGAGGCGCCGCCGTTGATGTGACGATCACCCCTGCCGACATCACCGCGTCAAGTCGCAGAGAGAGCACCACGGAGCTGCCGCTGCGGGTTGGTTCCGCCGGGTGGCGCCAGCTTCTCCCGGGTGAAATGGTGGTCATAGCGCGCGGATGACGTGGGGCGTATTGAAAAGCTTGTGTCACATTTCTACTTCAGCTCTCTGTCTGGAAGGGAGATAGCTATCGCATTCGTTCGCACCGACTCACAGCGGAACACAAGTTCCTGCAGGACTGGAAAATTCGTCGCTATCGTGCCACAAGGTTTTCAATACTATCGACACAGACCTGGCTTGCCGAGTCCACCCGGGCGTCGTATGTTTCGTCCATGAAAACTGAACGGGACAGCCTGCCCCGGGTTGCAGTTGTCGGGGCCGGGCTCGGCGGGCTGGCTACGGCGATACGTCTGGGCAGCGCCGGCTATCCGGTGGAACTCTACGAGAAACAGAGCGGCCCCGGGGGCAAGGCGTTCAGCGAGCAGATCGGGCGCTATCGTTTTGATACCGGACCAAGCCTGCTGACGATGCGTCACGTCTTTGAACGGCTGTTTGCCGACGCAGGCAGGCGTCTGGAAGACTATCTGACCCTAACCCCGCTGGATCCTATCTGCCGCTATTTCTGGCGGGACGGAACGCGTCTACAGACCTCATCGGATAGGGAGGCGATGGCACAGGAGTTCTACCGCGCCTGTGGCGAACCTCCGGAGCATTTGCACCGCTTCCTGGACTACTCCCGGCGCATCCACGACATCTCGGCGTGGCTCTTTCTGGAGAACAGCCTCCACGAGTGGAGTACGCTGACCAAACCGGGGTTTCTTGCGTCTCTGCTGCAACTCCATCGCATCGACCTGGGGCGCACCATGGCGAAAGCCAACGCCTCTTTCTTTGACCATCCCAAGCTGCAGCAGCTGTTCAACCGCTACGCCACGTACAACGGATCCGACCCCTGGCAGACCCCGGCCACCCTGAACATCATACCCCATGTGGAGTACGGTCTGGGGGGCTGGGCGGTGACCGACGGGATCTACGCCATTCCCCGCGCCCTGGAACGCCTTGCCCGGGAGGTTGGGGTGCAGATCAACTACAACACCCCGGTGGATCGAATCCTCCTGGAAGAAAAAACCCGCCGCGTCCGGGGTGTCCTGGTGGCCGGTCAGGAGATTCCCGCTGAAGTGGTTGTCTCCAACGCCGACGTAACGCCGACCTACCGCCACCTGCTCCAGGATGCCCGTGCGCCCCAGCTCGCGCGGTATCAGAAGCTGGAACCATCCAGCTCCGGGGTGGTCTTCTACTGGGGGATCCGGCGTCGCTTTCCCGAGCTGGGGCTGCACAATATCTTCTTCTCCGACGACTACCCCAATGAGTTTGCCGACATCTTCCAGCGGCATCGCTGTCCCGAGGACCCCACCATTTACGTGAACATCACCAGCCGGGAGGGGGCCCCCGGGGACGCCCCGGAAGATGGCGAGAACTGGTTCATCCTGGTAAACGCTCCCTGGGACAACGGCCAGGACTGGGAGGCCGAGGCGGCACGTACCCGCGCAGCGGTGATCGGCCGCCTCAGCGCCGAGCTGGGTGAGGATCTGGAGTCACTGATCGAGGTGGAGTCCCGGCTTCTGCCACCGCAGATCGCAGAGCGGACCGATTCGTGGCGGGGCAGCCTGTACGGGATCTCCTCCAACAGCCCCATGGCGGCGTTTCGCCGACACCCCAACCGCAGTCGACGCTACCCCGGGCTCTATTTCGTCGGCGGTAGTGCCCATCCCGGTGGGGGCATGCCCCTGGTGGTGCTGGGCGCCCAGATCACCGCCGATCTGGTACAACGGTGGAATCGACTCCGATAAGCGAGGGCTACTCCTCCCGGAGGTACTTGTCGGTGATGGTGCGGATGCTTGGCAGGATCTCAAAGAAGATGTCCAGCAGCTCCGGGTCAAACTTGGTGCCCTGAAGACTGCGCAGCTCGTCAAGGGTCTCAGTCTCGCTCCATGGCTCTTTATAGACGCGCCGCGAGAGCAGTGCGTCGTACACGTCGGCGATAGAGACAATCCGTCCGAAGATGGGAATCTCCTCGCCCTTCTTGCCGCGCCCGGCGGCGCCGTTGCCGTCTGCCGGCTCCAGGGGTTTACCCGTCTCGTAGTCCACCCAGCCAGGATACCCCGTGCCGTCCCAGTTCTCGTGGTGGTTGAGGGCGACGATCTGAGCCAGCTCGTCAAAGTTTGACTGACGGTTGCTGAACAGCCGCGCTCCCTGCCAGGTGTGCTGCTGCATCACCAGGAACTCTTCTTCGGTGAAGCGCCCGGGCTTCTTCAGGATTGTATCCGAAACCGCCACCTTGCCCACGTCGTGAAGCATCGCCGCCATGCGTAGACTGTCCCGGGTACGGTCAATCTCGTCACGAGGAATACCGCGACGGGACGCCCAGGCGTCGTACAGCTCAACGCTGTACCCGGCAACGCGGTTGACGTGGGGGCCCGTCTCCTTGGGATCCCTGAGCTCTGCCATCCGGATCATTCGCAGCAGGATTGCCCTGGTCATCTGGGCGCGTTGCAGGGCCACGGTAGCGTTGGAGGCGAAGTGCAGCACCAGCATCTCGTCGTCGTGGTTGAATGGATCGGTGTCTTCGCCCTCACCGCACTTGTTGATCACCTGAATGACCCCGACAATGTCCCCGGTATTGGTCTTCAGCGGGACCGCCAGCATCGAGCTGCTGCGATATCCCGACAACCGGTCGTATGAGGAGTCAAAGCGGTAGGGCGTATCCTCGGGGATCTGGTACACGTCGTCGATGTTCACCGGCTCTCCGGTGACGGCGGCGTACCCAGAGACGGAGTCCGAGGTAAGGGGTACCGTGAAGATTTTGTAGATCAGCTTCTGGCCTGCGGGCAGAGCCGACTGGAGGGTGTCGTTCTGGGCATACTTGATCACCAGATGACCGTCCTGGACCACGTAGATCGACCCGGCGTCGGCACCGACCACCCTGCGCGCCTCCAGGAGGATGCGCTCCAGCAGGATGTCCTCGTCCTGAATCTTGTTTAATTCCGAGTCAAGTGAGATGATGCTGCGAAGTTTGTCCAGTTCGTGTGACATATCGTTGCGTACTGAACAGCATATCCATCTGCCGGGAGTATGTCCAATGAATCCGCTGCGGATTCTCGTTACCGTTCCAATTCGCCTGTATCAATGGGTTATATCGCCGCTCTTTCCTTCCAGTTGCAACTACTTCCCCACGTGCTCGGAGTACACAAGGCTGGCAATCCTGAAATTCGGGGTATTTCGTGGAGTGGTTATGGGACTTATGCGGGTGGGGCGCTGCTCCGCGCGATTTCACGGTGGCCACGACCCGGTGCCGGAGCAGTTTGAGCTGCCGGCTTTGCGGTCAGAGTATCGCCAGCGATCGGTACGCCGCCGGCGATAGGGTGCCTGCCCGGCACCCTCGGGTCAGCTCAGGTGACGTCCTTGAGCTGCAGCCCTTCCTTGCGGAGATACGGCAGCAGGCCGATCTTGCTGATGGTGCGCAGCGCCCGGGTACTGACCTTGACGCGGACGAAGCGGCTGAGTTCCGGCACAAACAGACGCTTGTTCTGAATGTTTGGACGCTGCCAGCGGCGTGTCTTGTTGTGCGCGTGGGAAACGTTGTTGCCCGCCATGGGCTTTTTGCCTGAAATGGCACATCGACGACTCATGGGATACTCCTCCTCAGACCTTACCCGATTCCTTGAAGAGAACGTGCTTCTGCACGAAGGGATCGTATTTCATGAACTCCATCTTGTTGGGAGTATTCCGCTTGTTCTTCACAGTATAATAGCAGTATCCGCTCTCGGTGCTCTTCAGACGCACCCGGACCAGATTGCCCTTCTTCGGTTTGGCCACTGTTCAACTCCTCTGATCGATTCGGGACCACAATGAATAGCACAACCCGGCAGGGGTGGTCAAGTACCGGGAACGCAGGGGGTGCGGGATGACGCGCCAGGACTGAAGGTCAGCCCTGAAGGTCAGCCCTGAAGGTGATGTACCGCCAGGTTCCACTTGTAGGTATTACCCCGGGGATCGATGGTGGAGATGCGAAACAGGCTGTGGTCAGCGTAGAACTCAAGGTGCTCGTTGTTCTGAACGTTCATCCCCTCGATCTGCTCCAGCGAAAAGGTGACCGTCCCGCCGTTGTCCAGGGACGCTTCCAGGCGGTCCCGGTACAGCCGCATCGTTCCGGTGCCCAGCTCCTTCAGGGGCATCGTCTTGTACCCTTCCCGAATCAGGACCGCCGGTTCTTCCAGCAGGCAGAAATCCCGAGACGCTCCCTGGCGGTCCAGAAATGCGAGGAACTCCTCCCGCTGCCAGACGTTCCACTCCCGCACCGTCTGGAACCGGGTCTCTCCCCGGTGGGCCTTGAAGAACCCCTGGGGGGTGAATCGCACGGTTTGACCGCAATGGTCACAAATGACCCGACTTCCTTCGGACCTGAGGGTGCCGATACGGCGGCACTCAGGACAGATGAACAGGACCCGCTCCAGGTACTCCGCCAGGCCGGGCCCGATGTAGTGGGTTCGTGCTTCCTGCTGCCAGTCAAAGGCGTCAGCTGAGAGCTCTTCCTGGACCCTGGCGTTGATCTGGTCCAGGGACATCGCTTTCAGCTGCGGCGGGTCGAGGATGCGCTTGAAGACCACCTCGATGCGTCCCCGGCGAAAGCGCCGGGCCCAGCGGGGCCAGGAGAGGTAGGCGCCGCGGATCAACGCCGCGTACACCGGAATCTTCAGTGACTTGATCAGCTTGTCGGTGGCCCGAATCAGCGGCAGCTGATGGCCGTCCCAACTGCTCTGCCCCTCCGGAAAGATACCGATGATCCCCCCGGCCAGCTTCGCGTTGACAATCTTCTTGACCGTGTCCAGGTCGGAGATCGCCTTGGTCTTGGGTATTGCCCCGGTAAGACCCAGCAGAAAGGACATCACCGGAGAGCGGAACTGTGAGTCAGAGACCACGAAGTGAATCGGTTTATTGACGAACATCCCCATGATCAGCGGATCGATGACGGCGCTGTGGTTGATCAGCAGAACGAAGGGTCCCCGGGCGCGAAGGATGACATTGTGGTTAACCGGGTGAACACGAAAGAGCGGTCGCAGAACCCATCGCACCAGCACCCTCAAAAAGCGATGGACGTATACGTTGACGTGAATCTTGCGTTTTTCCCGGCGGCGGTCCCGTCGTATTCGACGAAGTTGTCGTTTTGAATGTTCCACAGAGTCGATCCTTGTCGGTATTATAGGTGGATGACTGGTAAAACGGAATACCCACACACCCTCCTCCAGGCGGCGGTGGTTATTGGCGGGGCCCTGGTTGCCCTGCTCACCGCCTTTGCCCCGGGGTACTCCATCGCACCGGTGGGCGTGGGAGACACCTTTCTCCTCTCCTGGCTGGCGCTGCACCTTCTGTGGGGGCTCTCGCTGCTGGTGCGGGACCCCCGTCGACCGGTACCCTGGGCAGACCTGGCCCCGGCTGCGGAAGGACTCTTCTTCTACGGCTTCTTCCTGCTTCTCTTCGCGTACATCTTTGCCCTCAACGCCAACATGGACTACGTACAGCGCTTCATTGAGAGCGGTGGCAACCTGCAGATCGCCCTGGATACCCGAACGGAGCGGCGTATCGCCCTGGTGCGGTATCTCCCCCTGCTGCTGATTGATCTGGGGATCTGGCTGGTCGCGTCGAGACACCGTCAGGGCCGGGGGAGACTGATCAGGTGGTCCCCCCTGCTGATCCTGCTGGCGGTGGCGCTGACGGTGCTGGCGATGCCCAACGCCCTTAATCTGGACGGGTGGGGCTTCCTTGGCTGGGTAGCCATGGTTCCCCTCTTCCTGGTGATGCGCCAGCAGACCCGTCGGGGTAATCCCGGGCGGGCGATCTGGTATGGAGTCCTCTACGGCGTTCTCTTCACCCTCACGGGAAATTTCTGGCTGGGTACGTTCAACCTGGTCTCCCTGCAGGCAGTGGGGATCATCTTTCTGGGGTTCTACGCGGTGCTGATGCCCCTGCTTGTCCTCGGGCTCATGCGGGCGCCTCGTCGGATGCTGGCACTGGTTATTCCCCTCGGGTGGACTGCCTGGGAACTGTTCCGCAGCAGCGGCTTTCTCGGTTACCCATGGCTGCTGGTGGCCCACAGCCAGTACCGCGCTATTCCACTGATCCAGGTTGCCCAGTGGGGTGGGGTCTGGCTGGTGAGCCTGTTGGTACTGGTGGTGAACAGTCTGGTGGCCGAGCTCATCCTGGCGATGATGGATCGCCGGGGTGGGCTGCGCCGTCGGCTGCTGGTCATCGCTGCGATTCCGGCGGTGGCCTCCGGCCTCGGAGCACTGCTGTTGCTGCAGCTGCCGCCAGCGGCTGAAGGAGGTCAGCAGGATACGGTGCGCCTTGCCCTGGTCCAGCAGAATACAGACCCCCGGAAACACGAATACGCAGACACCCTGGAATCGCTGCAGCGGCTCACCATGGAAGCGCTGGAGCACAACCCGGACATGGTTGTGTGGTCCGAGACGGCGTTCGTCCCCAATATCAGGCGCTGGTCCGGGGAGGACCCCCGTCGGTACAGCCTGGCCCGACTGGTGCAGGAGTTCACCGCCTGGCAGGAGTCCATAGGTACCTGGCTGCTTACCGGAAACGACGACTACGCCCGGGTCTTTGACGAGGACGGCCGTGAGGTAGAGCGGCACAGCTTCAACGCCGCGGTGCTCCTTGACGACACCGGCGGCCGCCGGGAAACATACCACAAGATCAAACTGGTGCCCTTCACCGAGCACTTCCCCTTCGAGGAGCAGCTGCCGTGGATTTACCACATGCTGCTGGACTTCGACGTCGCCTTCTGGACACCAGGGACGGAGCGGGTGATCTTTGAACACCCCCGGTTCCGCTTCGCTACCCCCATCTGCTTTGAAGATGTTTTCCCCGAGGAGGTCCGGCAGTTTGCTCTGGCGGGGATGCAGGTGATCGTCAATATCTCCAACGACTACTGGTCACTGCAGGAGACGGCGGCCCAGCAGCATTTTGTGGCCTCGTTGTTTCGGACCATTGAACTGCGCCGCCCCATGGTGCGTTCCACCGCCAGCGGGGTCACCGCCCACGTGGACGCTACCGGGCGCATCCTGGCCACCGTACCGCAGTACTCCGAGCAGATCCTCATCGCCGACGTCGCTGTACCCCCAGCGGACGCGCCGCCCACTCTCTACCAGCGCCTGGGCGACTGGGTTCCCTGGACGGCGGGGATACTCTTTCTGCTTATCAGCTTCGTCGTGCCCGCCGGCGCTGCTTTCGTCGGGAAGCGGCCCGGGAAGGAGCGTCAGCGGGAACAAAGGTCTCCACCCGGGGATTCCTGAGGGACCACGCCCGAAAGATCAGCAGCACCACAACCCCGGAGAGCGCCATCAACAGGCTCAGCAGCTGCCCCATCGTCAGGTTCAGCGGCGAGAGGAGCAGCCAGTTGGGGTTGTTGGCGGGACCCCACTGGATCACGAAATCGATCCCCGGATCGGGAGCGCGGAAGTACTCCGCCACGAACCGCGCCAGGGCGTACCCCACCAGGTAGACCCCGACCATGAACCCCTTGAAGGGGCGTCGCGGTCGGAGGATGAACCACATCACCGCCCACAGAAGCACCCCCTCCAGAAACGCCTCGTAGAGTTGCGACGGGTGTCGCGGCAGGTTGACGAAACTCTGCCCGACGATATCGATCCCCGTCTCTGCGGCGATCTGTTGCACCGCCGGGTGAGAGGTTGGTACCGGCGCTGCGTTGGGGAAGAGGATGCCCCAGGATGAGCTGGTGATGCGGCCGTAGAGCTCGCGGTTGATGAAGTTACCCAGGCGGCCAAAGGTGTACCCCAAAGGGATGGCGGTGGTGAAAATATCGCCCATCTCCAGGACCTCGATCTTTTTGACCTTGCAGTAGGCCACGAAGGCGATCACCGCGCCGATCAACCCGCCGTGGTAGCTCATTCCCTGCAGGCCGGTGAAGTTCATCTGGCTGTCGAAGGGCCAGAAGATGAGCCACGGCCGGGCCAGGTACCGCCCGGTGGTATCGTACAGCAGCGCCGCCAGGAATCGAGCGCCCAGAAGCAGTCCGATGATCGTCCAGAAGAACAGGTTTACCAGGTCATCCTCGCTGACCGAGCGGCTCAGAGAGAGCATCTTCCGGTTGATCAGCCGGCGGGTGAGGACCCAGGTGAGTCCGAAGGCGACAAGGTACATCATGCCGTACCAGCGCAGGGGAAGCCCCGGTATGATCTCCGGTGTCAACCAGCGGGGAAAGTCGGTATATAACAGCACTGTCACTTCTCCTTCGATGTGTCTTTCAGATCCTGGATATCGATATTGCCGGTCTGGGGGTTGAACTCCACGGAAATACCCTTGCGAGAGGAGGTTACCTCGTAGATGCGTCCGTGGCTCTCGAAGACGGTTCCGCTGTGGACCGCTCCGTTGACAACCACCTTGCTGGGAAAATGCTGTTCGAAGCGTTCCCGCAGGGTGAACAGCCGCAGCCCCCGCTTTTCCATCAGCTTCAGGAGCTTCACCTTCTCCCGGCGCAGCTTCTCCAGGACGGCGGTCTTCTTCTCCCGTTCGGCCTGTCGCATCTCCCGGTCTATCCCCGAGATCCGCTGCTTTATCTTTTCAACTTCCTTCTCTTCCTTCTCGATCAGGTCACCGATGAGGTAGTCCTGACCGAAGGAGATGTGGGTGCGTACCCCCCGGCTCGAACCGAGGCTCTCCGCTTCGATCCCGTCGCGGGCGCGGATCTGCCCGCCCACGATGCGGCCCTGATCTCCCTGAAAGGTGATCCGACCGTTGCATTTGATCCGCGAGCGCACCAGAGCGCTCTTCAACACCACGTTGCCAACGGAGAGTACCGTGGCCAGCTCGACAAAGGGGCTGATAATGTTCTGTTTACTCCGCAGGACCGCTTTGCCGGCACCCTTGACGCCACCCTGGATCACGATGTCGCCATCCGAGGAGAGCAGGGCTCCCTCCACGCTTCCAGCGATCTTGATGTCTCCGGTGGCGATGACGATGAACCCTGCCCGGACAGTACCGCCGATCAGCACCGACCCGGGAAAGCGGATGTTTCCGACGGAGAGATCCACATCGCCCTTGACGGTATGGGTACTGACGATATCCAGCTTCTTGCCGTTTGAGAGCAGCTCCCCCTCTATGGAAGCGCGAATGACGATCGTCCCGTCCTCAAGCTCCTCCTTGGTCACGTTTTCGCCCAGCTCAAGGGCGGTGCCGCTCACCGTTTGCGCCGGGATGGCGTTTCCCAGCACATCAGAGCCCTCAACGGGGTCCTGATGCGATGGCAGAATACGACAGATCTCCTGATTCTTTTCGACGGTGAGAATGGTGTTCAGGTTCCTGAAGTCCGCCGTTCCATCCTTGCGGATGCGTACCGAACCCCCTTCGTTGCCGTGAACCTGGAACTCCACCTGGTTTTCCGTCTGGTGGATAGGCTCCGTACCGGTGGCCACCGCCAGCTCGCGTACCACCGTTCCCGCTGCAGCAGCCTCCAGCGCTTTGGTGACCACTTCGTCGTCCAGACCGTAGACCACTCCGGCCCGTGCCAGCGCCGCGTCAACGTCCTCCCGGGAGAGTCGGCGACCGCTGCCGGCGCCCTCCTGGAGAGACAGGTACCCGGTCATCCGATCCGGGGAAATCTCCACCGCTATCGATGCGTCCTGGTGCGGCCGTACCCGCAGCAGCGTCTGCCCGTCCACCTCGGCCAGATCCAGAACTCCACCGGATGTGGAGATGATCCTGACATCCTTCTGCTGCAGGTTTTCAAAGAGGCGGATCTCCGGCTCCGGAGCGGGCTCTCCAGGAATGATTACCCCGTACACATCCATGCCGGACTCCCCCGGGGTTGGAGGGTCGAAGGTGCAGATCAATTGTTCCTTCTGTACCGGCGCAGTCTTTGTGATCATCTCTGCCGGGAAATCCTCCAGCGAGGGCAGATGCGCATCTCCGACAACGGCATCGGTGGCGTCCAGAACTTCCCGGAACTGTTGTACCTGCGCCCTGGTTTTCTCCGGCTTGTCAAAGGTGACGGCGAACTCCATCTGTCGCGTCGGCCCCGGTACCGCCGCCTGTCCTTCGCTCAGGACGTACCCGGTGAGGTCCATCTCGGCACTCTTGTAGAAACGGGTGATCTCGTCGCGAATCTTCTCGAGATCCAGATTCTTCAGTTTGCTGTCCCTGATCGCTGTGCCGATTTCCCGGAGGGTCAGCCGTTTGCCCCGACCCTTACCCTTGTGAATATTGAGAACCGCAGTGAGCCTGTCTTCGCTCACCTCGATGTCGAAGGCGCCGTCCCGGGAGACGCTGATGGGAAAGGGTTCTCCCGGGGTGGGGCTCTGTTCCAGCAGCGCCGTGATCTCCGCAGCGTCCAGCAGCGACTCCCGGGGGTATTCCAACTCCTCCGCCGCGCGGAGTATCTCCTGCGGGTCCGGCGGCGGTGCGGTCTCGCTCCCGGGGGTGTAGCTCAGAAGACAGGTGGCCCGATCGGGAGTGAGTTCCACCGACCAGGTGTGCTGCTTCCACCGCACCAGATCGGCCCAGTTGCGTCCCACCCGGACAAATCCGGCTGCGGTGGTGACCAGCGCGCCGTTGCGGATCTCCAGTCCGTCTCCAGGGTAAAACCCGGGGTCCGGCAACGTACGCACCGGGATGGTACGCCCGTAGACATCACGACCGGGGATTCCCGGGGTATGCGGCGAGACCGGGCCCAACGGTGTGTTTTCGTCAGCCCAGAAACTTCGAATCACCGTCGGATCGATGAAGACCTTTTCCCTGGTTGAAACCGTTTCGGTCACGGTGACCTTCTCGGTGGATGAGAGACCCAGAGCTCCCTTGCGGGTGACCTCCTTCTCCCGCTCCACCTGCTGGTGAACCGTCCGAAAGACCTCCGGCGGGTTCGCCTGGGCCAGAACTTCCTGTTGGGTCTGTTCTAGTTCCGGGGGAGTGGCTGTATCCACCCACCGCGGCTGCTCCGGTTCCGGGGGGATCGCCGTGACCCCCTCCATGATCACCTCGTTTACCGGGCCGGCGGCCCTGGATGCGGTTCCAAGAAACGCCTGGAGAGTATCGTCTTCCGGCAGCGGCTTGACCTTTCTCTCCTGCAGCGCTGCCCGCAGCCGCGCTACGTCCCAGCTGTCCCCGTCCCCTGATTTCTCGAAGGTGAACTGTACGGTAAGGGGAGGGTCGCTGACGGTGATCTTCAAGACACCGGTGACGGCGAGAGCGGCGCTGGATGATGTGTGTTTCTGTTCTGCCATCAGATCGAGAACCCCTGATCAACCGCCGTGAGCAGCTTTTTTCGGTACAGGTCCAGCTGCCGGCGAAGCTGCGTAATTTCGTGCTGCTGGCTCTTGACCGTCTCGATCAGGTCTCCGGTGGAGAGCGTCCCAGTATCCAGCAGGTCCTCAATATAGCTTAGTTTACCCGCAAAATCCTGCTCTGCTTCCGCTTCGGCGGCCTCGAAGGAGTCGTTGATCACCTCCAGATCCAGTACGGATTCGTCGGTATCCTCTTCCATTTGCAGGATCTTCTCGCAGATACGGTAGATCGCCTGAGAGAGAACCGACCCGGGCTTGTAGCGGATGATGGGCAGTCGTGCCCGCAGGGCAGTGTCCTGCAGTTCATCACGGTAGATTACCCCCAGGTGCAGCAGATCCAGGTCCAGGTACTGCTGGGTACTCCGGCGCAGGCGGTTGACCTTCTCAGCATCCTTGGGATCATCGATCATGTTCATGATCAGCCGCGGCTGGAACGAACGCAGGGCTCGACGAAACCGCAGTCCCGCCTCAGAGTCGTGCGTGTCCAGCTCCCGGGCGATCTGGGGCAGATAGATCTGCCGTAACCCCGAGCGATCAGAAAAGAGCTCCTTCACGTACTTCGCTCCGGCTCCCCGGGTGCCCACAGCGCTCTGCAGAATGCGGAACGCGGCATTCTTGAGGAACAGATACGCGCTGACCGTGGCGGTGGGAGTGGGGTTTGTGCAAATGATCCCGTGGCTGGAAGTGAGAAAGAAGTCCAGGGTGGTCTGCCCCGTTCCCGCTCCGAGGTCGATGATGAGGTAGTCTGCATCCAGGGCGGTGAGCCGGCGAATGAGCAGGCGTTTTTGCGACGCGGTGAGGTTGGCCAGCCCGGGAATCTCCGCGTCTCCGGCGAGAAAGAGGAGGTTGGGTACGTCTGTCTGCTGCAGCAACGCGGTGATCTGATCCTTCGGTGAATCCAGAAAGGAACCGATTGACCCGGTGACGCTGGGCATTCCCAGAATGAGGTGGAGATTGGACCCACCCAGGTCAAGATCCGCCAGGACAACCCGCTTGCCCGCCTGAGCCAGCGCAATGGCCAGATTGGCGGCCACCAGCGACTTCCCCACTCCCCCTTTTCCACTGGCAACAGGCACAATATGCATCAGGAAGCCTCCCTGCTCCGCCCGTATAGTAGCAGAAAAAGGAGAATCACGAAATCTGCCAGCAGCAGAATCGATGCAACCATCGAAACGGCTCCAGGGGCTTGCGGCAGGAGTGGCATGGGTGAGCGCAGAATCTGCAGCATCAGCACCACCATTGCCACCGTTTCCAGGATCTTTGCGGAGGTGAGGATCTCGGTGAGGCTGGTCGCCACGGACCGGTGGGCGGCCAGGGCGAGGCGGAACGAGAGGAGGGGTACGATCAGCCCGGTAGACGCAACGGCGACGAGAAGACTCCATCGGGCCCCGCCAGTCCCGCCCAGAACCATCGCCAGGGGCAGTGCCAGAGCGAGGAATCTGACCAGCTGATACGCGGTAATCGCCAGAATGATCGTCTTTTTCATGGTGGTAGTGCCCAAAGTCTACGCATCGGTCCTTGCTGTGGTCAACCTGCGTGACTACATTAAGGGCAGGAGGACCTATGAGTGAAAATACACCCCGGGACAGCCGCAAGCTCTGGATCGGTTTTTCCGCAGGATTGCTGGCTCTCTTGCTGGCGGTGTCGTTTGTACCGGTTCTTCCCGCGCAGGGCGGGCAGAGTACTCCGGATCAGTCCCTGGCTCTCTTCGAGCAGGTTTACCGCTTCATTCAGCGGAACTATGTCGACGATGTGGACCCGGCGGTGCTTATCGAGGGCGCCCTGCAGGGGATGTTCGACGCCCTGGACGATCCTCATTCGGCCTACCTGCTTCCCGATCAGATGCGAGGTCTCACCGATACCACCAGTGGTGAGTTCGGCGGGGTTGGAATGTACATCAATAAACCGGTGGCCCGGGAGGGGGCGGGGCAGTACATCGAGGTTGTCTCGCCAATCGAGGACACCCCGGCGTTTCGGGCGGGGCTGCTCGCTGGTGACCGCATAAAAGAGGTGGAGGGACAGTCCACGGCGGAGCTTACCACTGATCAGGTGGTGGATCTGCTTCGGGGCCGTCCCGGAACTGAGGTGACGGTGACGATCCTGCGGGGTGCCGACATCGAGTTTCCCGTCACCCTGGAACGGGCGATCATTCAGATCCCGACGGTAAAGTGGGATATGATCGACCGGCAGATCGCCTTCCTCAGAATCATTCAGTTTACCCCCCACACCGCAGACCGAGTTCGCGAGGCGCTGCAGGATTTTCGTGCGGCCGGGTACCGGTCGATGATCCTGGATCTCAGGTCCAACCCCGGGGGGTTGCTCAACGGTGTGGTCGACGTAGCGGACCTCTTTTTCGACGGCGGCATGGTGGTGGAAACCCGCGGGCGGGTTGCCGGTGAAAACCAGGCGTTCAACGCCCGTTCCGGTTCCATTGTCCCCGGTGATATCGAGATCGTCGTTCTGATCGACAGCGGGTCCGCTTCGGCAGCTGAGATTCTTGCGGCGGCCCTCAAGGACCGGGATCGGGCGCTGCTCATGGGAACCACCACCTTCGGCAAGGGCTCGGTCCAGCAGGTTCGGCGCATTGGTGACGGCGGATTCCGGTTGACCATGTCACGGTACTACACCCCCGCCGGAATCAGCATCGATCGCAGCGGCATTGCCCCTGACATCGAGGTAGCGGAGCCGGAGTTGAGCGACGAGCAGCAGCAGGCGTACGCCCAGATTCGCCGGGAGAACCTGCTGCGGGACTTTCTTGCCGACCAGCCCGACCCGAGTGCCGCTGCGGTCAGTGGTTTTATCGCCGACCTTCGACGGCGGGGGCTCGACCCGGGAGACCGGCTGCTCCGGCGTCTCATTCGCATGGAAGTCAACCGCATCAACAACCGCGAAGAGGTCTACGACCTGGAGTTCGATACGGTGTTACAGCGCGCGGTGGAGCACCTGCGGAGGTAGCGTGCGGCACCTGATCCTCAAGGACCCACCCCCTCCGGGTGAGTCGGTGGTGCTTCCACTGCGGTTTCGCCGTTACCTGGTGGATGTCCGGCGGCTGAGTCGGGGCGACACGGTAGACTACGCTGACGGCGCCGGTCGTGTGGGAGCGGCGGAGGTGGTGGCGGTGCAGCCGGACTCGGTGACGGTGCGTATCGTCTCATCTGAACCGGCGCCGGCGGCGGGGACGCCGCCGGGGGTTGGTCCGCTGGAGGTGTATCTGCCCCTTCTCAAGGGGAAGGGGTTTGATCGTGTCCTGCGATCGGTTACCGAG
>SKHA01000379.1 GCA_007117185.1 Spirochaeta sp.
ACTGTTACGAATTGACGAGGAGTAAATCAGATGGAGCGAACATATCAACCGAGTCGCGTCAAACGTAACCGGAAATTCGGCTTTCGTGCCCGTATGAAGACAACCGGTGGACGTCTTGTTCTCAAGCGTCGCCGCGCAAAGGGTCGGAAGAAGCTCTCGGTTGCGGATGAGAAGAAGCCTTACTAAGGATGAGAGACTACGCCGTCGTGATGATATCCGGCGGCTTTTCTCCGGTAAGGCAGTGTACCGAACGCAGGGACTCCACCTGCGCCTTGAAGCAAATACGCTTGAGTGGAGTCGCGTGCTTGTAACGACCCCCCGAATGTTTCGGGGAGCCGTGCAGAGAAACAGGGCCCGGCGGCACATCCGCGAGGCCTATCGTCTGGTCAAGCATCGGATCAAGGGACACTACGACCTGGCGTTTGTAGTGTACCCCGGTGACTACCGGTTCTCCGATCGCTCCAGGCAGGTGGAAACACTGTTACACCAGGCGGACGCGGTCCAGCCTGAGTGAGGAAATGAAATGGAAAAGAACACCCTGCTTGCGGTTGTTCTCTCGGTTATCGTGATTACCGTGGGATTCATGGTTCAGAACACCCTGTTCCCGCCGGAACCGATTCCGCAAACGCCGCCCACAACCGCGGCGCCGGAGACAGCAGCAGACCCGATGCCCCAGTCACAACAGCCCGCCGCGCCCGCTTCGGCCCGTCCGGTGGTTGGTAACCCGATACAACCCGTTCCTGACGACTCGATCTCCGCAGAACCGGTGGTGTATCAGAACGATGTGATGCGGGTTGTGTTTGACCCCGCTGGTGCCAGAATCACCTCGCTGCAGCTGCTGGAGCATACAGACGGTGGGCTGCCGGTAGAGATGGTGATGAGCGGTGATACCGGCCGCGGGGCCCTGGAGCTCCACTTTGGTAATGATACCTCAGCGCCGGTAACGGAGCTCTTTCGTCGGGTCCACTCGGACCAGCAGAACGTAATCAAGTTCTCCCGCAACTTCTACGTTGAAGGATTTCCTGATCAACCGTTTGAGGTCATCCGGACGTTTCGCTTCGAGCCGCAGGAATACGTGATCGAGACCACGGTAGAGCTGGTCAACTCGGTGAACCAGGTGATCCCTCTGGATTTTGCCGGGGTGGCCTACACCATCTCCTTCGGACCCCAGATCGGACCCACCTACGCCGAACTTGACGGACGAAACGAGTTTCGCAATTTCTACTACTTTGACGGCAGCCGCCGACGGAACGTTCGGATGCGTACGGAAGACCGCAATAACCTGGAAGAACGGGTGCAATGGGCGGCTCTCTCAGGTAAGTATTTCGCCGTTATCGCCATACCCGGCGCGGTGGATTATCTGTGGACGTTCTCCAATGAGACACCGGCTGGGCTGGACGACGGCGCAAAACTCTTTCTTACCCGCCCGACCGTTCGCAGCGCCGCGACACGGGACGTTCTTCGTTTCTATGTGGGACCCAAGGTAACCCGGGTTCTGGATCGCTATGATCGTCCGGAAAACAACGCCTTCGGGCTGCGCAACCTCGAACTGGGTCAGATCGAGGAACGCAGGATGCTCTTTGGCTGGCTGGAGAACATTCTGAAGTGGGCCATGCAGATCATCTACCGGGCGGTCCCCAACTACGGGGTAGCGATCATCATCCTGACGATCCTGGTGAAGGTTATGCTCTTTCCGCTTACTCGCAAGAGCTACGAGAGTACCAGCAAGATGCAGGTCCTGAACCCCAAGATTCAGGAAATTCGTGAGAAACACAAAGACGATCCCACCAAGATGAACCAGGCGATGGGAGAGCTCTACAAGAAAGAGGGAGTTAACCCCCTTGGCGGGTGCCTCCCCATGGGACTGCAGTTTCCCTTCTTCATTGCTATGTTTGGTGTCTTTAATAACCATTTCGATTTGCGTGGAGCCACCTTCATCCCTGGGTGGATCACCGATCTTTCGGCGCCGGAATCGATCTGGAACTTCGGCTCGTTTACCATGCCGCTGCTGGGGTGGAACGATCTGCGTCTGCTGCCCATCCTCTTTGTGGGCAGTCAGCTGCTCTCGAGCAAGTTGATGCAGAACCCCGCCGCCGGGGGAAGCAGCAGCCAGATGAAGATGATGCAGTACGGAATGCCGATCATGTTCTTCTTTATTTTGTACAATATGCCCAGCGGACTGCTGGTTTACTGGATTTTCTCGAACATGCTGACGGTGGGTCAGCAGTTCTTCAGTACACAGAAGCGAAAGCACGACGCGGCATAACTCGACCCAGAACGGAGAAACGATGGTAAGAGAGTTTGAAGGCCGAACGGAACAGGAAGCGATCGACGCTGCGGTAGCCGAGTTGGGGCTGGAGCGGCACGAGTTCGAAGTGGAAATCCTGGAAGAACAGAAGGGCGGCCTCTTTGGTCGCAGTAAACTGGTACGGATCAACGTCCACCTTCCCGGGGACGAAGCGCCACCAAAACCGAAGGCTCACGCCGCGGCAGCCCGAGTCCAGGGGCCCAATTACCCCGAGACGGATTTTGAACACGCGGTGGTGGACTTCGTGACAACCATTACCGAGAAGATGGGGTTTCCCGCGCAGATTGTGGTGGCGTATCGGGAGGCCAACAAGATTGGTCTTCGTCTGGAAACGGAACACGCCAATATCCTGATCGGGCGCAAGGGGAAAAACCTTGACGCGCTGCAGCTTCTGGCCAACGTGGTGGCCGCCCGGTTTGTAGACTCTGAGATCAAAGTTGTTCTGGACACCGAGGGATACCGCGGGCGTCGGGAAGAGCAGCTGGTCCAGCTGGCTCAGACAGTGGGAGACCAGGTCCAGCGCAACCGGGGCAGCAAGCTCCTGGAACCGATGAACCCCTACGAACGGAGACTCATTCACACCGCCTTGAGCGATATTTCCGATATCGGTACGGAAAGTGAGGGCGAGGGTCTGTACAAACAGGTTCGCGTCTTCTATCGTGGAGGTGGAGGGCGGTAGGTTCCCCCAAAGCCCAAAGGATGCATTCCGCATGGGGATACTTTGTGGATAACTTTTCCCGTTCCCTTCATCTGTATAGTAGTGAAGCCGACGAAAAAAACTTATTAGAGTTATTTGGCTCACTTACCGGCGGATTCTTGAGTGTTCGGTCTACTCTGACTGAGTATGTCAAGAGATCCCCCGGGGGATAAGTTGTGGATAACAGGAGGACAGGGAAGATGAAATTTGACGAATCAGTGCGGTATCAGGAAAGTCACGAGTGGGCACGGCTGGATGGAGAGACGGTAACGGTCGGTATTTCCGATTATGCCCAGGACGAACTGGGGGACGTTGTCTTTGTTGAACTGCCTGCAGTTGGTGACACCATCGAAAAAGGAAAGCCCTTTGGGGTTGTCGAGAGCGTCAAAGCTGCCAGTGACCTTTACTTGCCCGTTACCGGGGAGATCATTGAGATCAACGAGGCACTGAAAGACAAACCTGAGACGATCAACGAGGCCCCCTTCACCGACGGCTGGATTCTGCGGGTTAAAGCCAGCGATACCAGCGAGCTGGACAGTTTGATGGACAGCAGCGCATACAAAACCTTTACCGAAGGTCTCGACGGCTGACCACTCCGGTCAGTATCTTTCATCCTGAACAGCGATTACCCATTTTTGCCGCCCCGTACCGGGGCGGCCCTTCCAAGGAGAAGCTATGTCAAAACTGGCAACGGCAGCAAACACTGTCACCGAATACCAGGTTCGTGATATTACCCTGGCCGACTTCGGCCGCAAGGAACTTGATATCGCCGAGCACGAGATGCCCGGTCTGGTCTCAACCAAGGAAAAATACGGCCCCCTGAAGCCCCTCGCCGGGGTGCGCATCACCGGGTCGCTGCATATGACGGTGCAGACGGCGGTGCTGATCGAGACGCTGGTTGAGCTGGGAGCGGACGTGCGCTGGGCCAGCTGCAACATCTTCAGCACCCAGGACCATGCCGCCGCGGCGGTGGTGGTGGGGCGGCCCGAAGCAAGCGGCAGCACCGAGGACCCCCGGGGAGTTCCGGTATTCGCCTTCAAGGGAGAGACCCTGGAAGAGTACTGGGAGATGACCCTCAAGGCGCTGAGTTTCCCTGGCCCCGATGGCTCCACCGCCCTTACGAAGGTGGTGGGACCCAACCTGATCGTCGACGACGGCGGCGACGCCACCCTGCTGATTCACAAGGGCGTGCAGATGGAAGACGGCGACCGCTGGGTGGACGGCCCCTCCGGCAGCCACGAGGAGAGCGTGATCAAGGCGCTTCTGAAGCGGGTGCACAGCGAGGATCCGCAGTACTTCCACCGCATCGCCTCGGAGTGGCGGGGAGTGAGCGAAGAGACCACCACCGGGGTGCACCGGCTGTACAAGATGGCCGAGGAGGGCAGCCTGCTGGTCCCGGCGATCAACGTCAACGACAGCGTCACCAAGAGCAAGTTTGACAACCTCT
>SKHA01000075.1 GCA_007117185.1 Spirochaeta sp.
ACAACGTGCCCTACTGCGGGATCCCGGTGGGAAAGCTGCGGCGGTATCTGGACATGGAGAACGTCCTTGACCTCTTTCGTGTCGCTGCAGGCATTCTGGCTGCACGGCGTGTGCTCCGTCGGGAAGGTGGAGCGGTGGTCTTCTCAAAAGGCGGGTTTGTCTCCGTTCCGGTTGTTCTTGCAGGGTGGAGCCTGAAGATTCCGGTAATCATCCATGAGTCCGACGATGATCCCGGCCTGGCCACCAGGATCGCTGCCCCTTTTGCGCGCCATATCTGTGTAGCCCGAGGGGAAGTGCGTCGACGATTTCGCCCCGCTGCTCAAAGACGGGTGATCGTTACCGGAAACCCGGTGCGGCAGGAGTTTCTCAATGCAGACCCGGCGGGTGCACTGGCATCGTTCGGTCTGCAGGACACAGGAGCACCGGTGGTGCTGGTGACCGGTGGCTCCCAGGGAGCAATGCAGATCAACGAACTGCTCAGGGCGATCCTTGGAGAGCTGACCACCCGTTGCGTCGTTGTCCATCAGACCGGTGCTCATGGTGCTGCGGAGATTCCCGAGCTGCAGGCCCTGGCAGCAGCTGGGCGGTACCTCGGGGTTCCCACCTTCGGTGGTGAGTTCGCCGCCCTGATGCGACGGGCGGATGTCGTGGTTGGTCGAGCAGGCGCCGGGACGATCTGGGAACTGGCTGTGACCGGGACTCCGGCAATCCTCATCCCCCTGCCGGGCAGCGCTTCCCGGGGAGATCAGATCCGTAACGCCCGACGGTACGCCGACGCCGGCGGGGCCATCGTACTTGACCCTGAAACGGTATCCGCAGCGCTGATGAAACGGGAGATCCTTTCCCTCTTGGATAACCACCACCGCCGACGGGAGCTTGCAACGGCTGCCCGCGGTTATGCACCGGCAGACGCAGCTCAACGCATTGCGGGATTGCTCAGACAAGCGATAGAATCCAAATGACAGGGGGCATCGTGGACTTAAGCGGGCTGGACATTGTTTTTCTCATCATCATCGTTTTCATGGCACTCCGAGGAGTATTCCGGGGTTTTGTTCGGGAGTTCATGGCGATGGCGGCGGTCATTCTGGGCATAACCGTTGCTGTTCTCTTCTCCGGAGTTGCGGCGGTGTACCTCCAGCCGTGGGTCGGCGTCGGTCCCTGGTCTCAGGTAATCTCGTTCCTGGCACTCTTTCTGGTGGTATATCTTGTGGTGAGAATTTTCGAGAACGCTCTGAACAAGCTGATCGAGCGGATAAATCTTGAGAGCTTTGATCGGGCGATGGGATTCTTTCTCGGAATCGCCGAGGGGTTGCTGGCCACCTTTATCGTGGTCCTGATTCTGCAGCTTCAGCCCGTTTTCGATACCCGGGAAATGCTTGCCGGAAGTCTGATAGCCCAGTTTCTGCTGCCCCTGCTACCCTATGCGGAACGCCTGATCAGCGGCCAGAGTTAGAATAAGCGATGTTTGAGAATACGATCGGACTGGATCCGGTGACAGAACAGCTGAAAACCGCTCTCCGCGATGGCACCCTCCCACAGGCGGTGTTGCTCCACGGGCCGCGGTTCTCCGGTAAAGGTACCGTGGCGTTGGAGATCGCTCGTGCCCTGACCTGTCGCCAGAAGGCGGCCTGGAACTGCTCGTGCCGGTCCTGCACGCTGCACCGGACGCTCTCCCATCCTGATATTGTTCTTGCCGGGCCCCGCTATTTCGATCTGGAAATCGCCGCGGCTACCAGAGCGTGGGAGACGGAACCACGCACCGGTACGCTTTACCTGCTCATCCGGGCAATCCGTAAACTGGTTCGGCGCTTCGACCCCTTTCTCTGGCCTGAGGTAAAGCTTCGCAAGATACTTCCCCTTGTGGAAGGAGTGGAAGAAGTCCTGCAGGAGGTTGAACCGGCGGTGGGAATGGAAGACCTTCCCACGGGATTGAATAAACTGGTCCGCCCGGTGTCCCGTCTGGTCGCTGCGGTGCCCCACGAAATCGTCCCGGTGGATCTGGTGAGAAATCTCTCCTCCTGGGCCCAGGTAAGCAGCACCGGTCCCGCAAAAGTGGTCCTCTTCGAAGAGGTGCACACCTTGCAGGACAGCGCCCGGAACAGCATGCTCAAGATTCTGGAGGAGCCGCCTTCAGGAGTCTGGTTTGTGCTGACAACAACCCGCAGGGGTGCGGTGATGCCCACACTGTTGTCCCGGCTGCGCTCCTACGGGTTTCCCCTCAGGACACCGCAGCAGCAGCAGGAGGTGATCAGCAAGATTTTCCGGTCCACCCTGGCCACCGAAAGCACCCTGGATCAATACTTCCGGCAGCTCCCCGGCGACCACAGCCAGCAATGGACGGACGTTGCCGCGGCGATCCTGGAAACCAGCGCTGACAGCTCCGCCGAGCACCTGCTGGCGGTTCTGGCCACCCTTCGTTCCCGGATTGGTAACGGCAACAGCCGCACCAACGCGGAGTTTCTTCTCCAGGAGATCGCGCTGCAGCTCCGGGAGCCCCTCGGTCGAGTGAGGGGGGCAGGTCTGGAGGACCTCCGATGTCGAGGGGAAGCGGTACGGCTCTGTCAGGGCCGGATCACCCAGCGCAACATGAACCCTCTCGGGGTGCTTTCCGACCTGGTTCTCTCCTTTCGGGAGGGGTTGGCCCAATGAGAGGGTTTGTCAAGCGTGCTCTGGAAAAGCTGTCCAAATTGGACAGCGAGCAGATCGAGCACCTTGTTCAGGATCTGGCCGAAGAAAACGAGCGGTTTGCGGTGGTCCTGGATTCGATGAACGACGGGGTGATGGTCACTGACGAAGAGCATCGGGTTCTGCTGGTCAACAAGGGAGCAGAGCGGCTGCTGCCTCTGGTTACCGGCAGAATCATCGGTGATCGTCTGCTCTGGGAAGTCATTGCTGACGAAGATATTGCCTCCTTCGTACGGGATGTCCTTGCCAGCGAAGAGTCCGTCGCCGACCAGGAGTTTGCCCTTGAGAACGCCGGTACCACCCGTCTGCTGAGTTGCAGCATCCTCCCCCTGGTCCAGGCCGGGCGGATTCGAGGGAACGTTCTGCACTTTGTTGATATCTCTGAAAAGCGGGGCCGGGAAGCTCGGTTGCGGCGTGCGGAGAGCCTGGCCAGCCTGACCACCCTCGCCGCCGGTGTGGCCCACGAGATCAAAAACCCCCTTGGATCAATCGGGATCCACGCCCAACTGATCGCGAAGCTGGTTGATAGTCTGTCCGAAGAGACCGCGATCCGTCGCCCGGTAGCGGAATACCTGGAAGTCATCAACGAAGAGATTGACCGCCTGAACCGGATCGTGGTTGATTTTCTCTTTGCGGTCCGGCCGATGGACACGCACCTGGTCAACGAGGATCTGAACAACCTGACAACGGATCTGCTTAATTTTGTTCAGTACGAGCTTGAACAGAATGGTATCGAACTGGTTCAGGATCTTGACCCGGCGCTACCGATAGTGAACCTGGATCAGCGATACTTCAAGCAGGCTCTGCTGAACATCATCAAGAACGCGATTCATGCGATGCCCGACGGGGGAGCCCTGCGGGTGAGCACCCAAACCAGAGGTGACCGTGTCCTGCTGCGGGTCAGCGATAACGGGGTGGGAATGACGGAAGAGGTGATGAACAAGATCTTCGAGCCCTACTTCACCACCCGTGATTTCGGCAGTGGCATCGGTCTGACCCTTGTCTACAAGGTTGTCAAAGAACATATGGGGGATATCTCCGTCATTTCCAAAGAGGGTCGCGGTACCACCTTCACCATCACGCTGCCGGTGCCGCCGAGTCGTCGGGAATTGATCACCTGGAAACCCCGGGGAGACGCGTCATGACGTTCAATGTCCTTATTGCCGACGACGAGAAGAACATCCGATCCGGCCTTGGCCACGCTCTTGAGATCGACGGGTATCGGGTTGTCCTGGCAGCGGACGGACAGGAAGCCCTCGAGCTGGTTGATCGTGAAGAGATCGACCTGATTATCGCAGACCTGAAGATGCCCCGGCTCAGCGGAGAGGAACTGCTGCGGCGGGTGGTAGAGCAGTACCCAACCGTACCGGTGATTATCCTGACCGGACACGGGACGATCGAGACTGCTGTACAGGCGATGCGCGACGGGGCGTACGACTTCCTGACCAAGCCGGTTTCTCTGGACCGGCTCTCCCTTCTGGCCCGACGGGCGCTGTCCACCAGAGAACTGGTTCTGCAACACCGGCAGCTGCAGAAGGAACTGGACGAGCATCGCCACACGGCGTCCATAATCGGCAAGAGTTCTGAACTTCAGCGAACCCTGGATGTGGTCAAACAGGTCGCGCCCACCCGGGCTTCCGTCCTGATCACCGGAGAGAGCGGGGTGGGTAAGGAGCTGGTGGCCGACGCGCTCCACCGCCTCTCCGACCGGGCGGACAAACCCTTCGTCAAAGTTCACTGCGCAGCCCTCTCCGAGTCGATCCTG
>SKHA01000350.1 GCA_007117185.1 Spirochaeta sp.
GAAGAGGGTCGTCCTGACCACGTCCCGGGACGATCAGGAAAGTATTGACGTCCCGATCTTTCTCACCGGTGACGAGAGCGGTGAACCTGCCCAGCTGGGGTCGCTCTTTCTCAGCGATCTGTCGCCGTTTCCAAAAGGGGAGGCCCAGATTCAATTGGACCTTGACCTGGACGATCAGGGGATGCTTCGGGCGTCCGTGATTGAAGAGCAAACCGGTAACAGCAGAAGTCTCGCCGTGGCCGTTGACGAGTTCTCCGCCATTCCGGCTTTCGACTTTCCCGACGATCAGGAGCCGTACACCGTTCCGGAGTCCCTCAGCGACAGCGACCTCTTTGTTGAAAGTGACGAAGCGATCGTTGAGAGCAGTAGACGTCGTGAAACCGGTGTGACAGCGCTGCTGGTCCTGCTGTTGCTTCTGCTGCTGGCGGCTGGTGCGGTTCTTCTGGTGTGGTGGCTTCGCAGCGGCAGCATCTCCCGGGAGGCTACAGCCCCGGCGGCAGCTCCGGAACCGTCTGCGGTTGTGGCACCGGAGGCGTTACCGAGTCAGGAACCGGCGCCTGCAGCATCTGCCCCGGAGTCTCCTGCTGACGCGGTACCCGCCGCCCCGGCTGCTTCGCCTGCCGACGTGGATATCGCCTATCGTATCCTTTGGGGTGATACACTCTGGGACATATCGGACCGCTTCTACGGGACGCCCTGGCGTTTTCCCGAGATCGCCGACTACAACCGGATCCGCAATCCTGACCTGATCTTCGCGGAGGACAACCTGGTCATCCCCGCAAAATAAGCGGTCGTTGACCGAAATATTCATGAGTCGTACAATCCGTGCATGAGTGAAGCGAAAATACTGTCCCTGGAGGTGACTGTTCCCCATCGGATTGTCACCAACGAGGATATGGCCAGGATTGTTGACACCTCAGACGAGTGGATTCATTCCCATACCGGGATCCGCCAGCGCCACCACGTTGACCCGGACCAGGCCACCAGCGACCTGGGGACTATCGCCGGCAGAAAGGCTCTTGAGAGCGCCGGGGTTTCCCCGGAGTCGGTGGATCTGGTGATCTGCGCCACCTCAACGTCGGACTACATCAACTTCCCGGCGACAGCGTGCATCATCCAGGACGCGCTGGGGCTGGAAAACGCCGGCGCCTTCGACCTGCTTGCGGGGTGCACCGGATTTGTCTACGGGCTGGAAACCGCCCGAGCCTATATCGAGTCGGGGCTGGCCGGCACGGTTCTGCTGGTTGGCGCCGAGGTCCTCAGTAAACTCAGTAATATGCAGGATCGAAACACCTGCGTACTCTTCGGGGACGGTGCGGGTGCTCTGGTTTTGACCGGGTCGGACCACGGCGGCGACGCCAGGCCGACGATTCTCGGGTCGTGGCTGCGATCCAAGGGCAGCGGCGCCGGAGCGCTTATGCGTCGTGCTGGAGGTACCAGAAACCCCTACGTTCACGGACAGACCGACCCGACGGATCTGCTGATCGAGATGAACGGTCGGGACGTGTACATGTTTGCCGTCGATGCGATTGTCCGGACGATCACCACGCTGGCGGAGAAGACCGGGGTTTCACTGGAACAGGTGACCCGTATCGTTCCCCATCAGGCCAACGAACGCATCATCGAAGCCGCGGCAAAACGCCTCAAGCTCCCCAAGGAGAAGTTTTTCATCAACATCGAACGCTACGCCAACACCTCTGCCGCCTCTATCCCTCTGGCGATGAACCAGATGGTTGAAGAAGGAACGTTGAATCACGGAGACACAATCATCACCGTCGGGTTCGGCGCCGGTCTAACCTACGGAGGGAACGTGATCGCATGGTAGGCAGAACGGCAATAGTTGGTGCCGGAATCGCCGGGCTGACAGCGCGGCAGGTACTGACCGCTGCTGGTATGGACGTGGACCTGTTTGACAAGGGCCGCGGTCCCGGGGGTCGCACAAGCCGTCGGGGTATCGATCAGTGGCATTTTGATCACGGGGCGCAGTACTTCACCGCCCGGGCGCCCGAGTTTATTCAGGCGGTCAACCGCTGGACAGAGGAGGGGCACACGGCACTCTGGGAGCCCCGGATTGGCTCGCTCATGGATGGAGAGTTTCTGGAGTCCCGTGGGTCGGTACAGCGATTTGTGGGTGTTCCCGGAATGAATCAGGTGGCGAAGCGGCTTCTTGAAGAGGGCAGCAGCAGCAGCGGAAGCACCTCCTTCGAGACAACCATCACCACTATTCGTCCGGGATGGTTTCTCAGGGATACCGACGACGTTGAGTACGGGCCCTATGAGAAATTGATCGTTACCACTCCACCGGCACAGGCGCGGGCGCTGGTGCCACAGGAGTCTTCAGCTCAGGTGCCGCTCATCGGTGCCGAGGCTGACCCTTGCTGGGCGCTGATGGTTGCCCTGGACGAGCCAATTGACACCCCTTTTGACGCGGCGTTCATCCGGGATGGCAGCATCCGCTGGATCGCCCGAAACAACAGCAAGCCCGGTCGACCCGACGCAGAGAGCTGGGTATTCCACGCCGATCCGGTCTGGAGCGACAGGAACATCGAGAGTACGCCGCAGGAGGTGGTTGACGAGCTGACCGCTCACGCCGGGGACCTTCTCAAACCGTGGCTGCCCGAGGGGTTTCCCCCCGGAATCAGGGCGGTGGCACACCGTTGGCGCTACGCCCAGCCGCGATCGTTTCCCGGCAACACCCTGCCTGACGACTTCTGGTGGAGCCCCGAGGAAAACCTGGGGTTGTGCGGCGACTGGTGCTGTGCCGGCCGGGTTGAGGGGGCGTATCTCAGCGGTCTGCGTCTGGCCCGGCGTATTCTTGACGCCACGTGACCGTTGCGGTTGTCTTTCCGCATCAACTTTTTGACCACCATCCGGCGGTCGTCGCTAATCGCACTATCTTTCTGATTGAGGATTCCCTCTTTTTTGGCGACCGTCGCTATCCTCTGAGTTTCCACAAGCACAAGCTGATCCTGCACTTCGCCTCGATGGATCTGTGGCAGCGGCGGATGGAAGCGCGGGGGCACCGGGTTGAACGGATCAGGTACGACCGGGAGCGTACCGCCGGTGATCACCTGGGCGCTATGGCCGAAGCGGGCGCCCGGGAGGTGCATCTGTGCTACCTCGCCGACGACATATTGACCCGTCGGGTTACCCGCGGAGCGGAGAAACACGGGGTGTCCGTGATCTGGTATCCTTCGCCGATGTTTCTCTCGCCGCCGCAGTGGCTGGAGGAGCAGTTCAGCGGGACGCGGCCGCCGCGGATGCACACGTTCTACACTGCCCAGCGGCGTCGGATGGGGGTGCTCCTTGCGCCACCCCCGGGGCATGCGCCACCCCCTGACCCTGTCCAGCGCGACACCAAAGAGGCTGCGCCTCTTGGGGGACGATGGAGCTTCGACAGCGAGAACAGAAAGAGCTGGCCGGCGCGCCGGCCGATACCGCCGGAGCCGGCGGTGGAACATGACGAGGCTACCGGTGAAGTGGTGGCCCAGGCGCGCCAGCGGGTGGACCGGGAGTTCCCCCTGAACCCCGGCTCCGGTGAGACCTTCTGGTATCCCGTCACCCACGAGGCGGCGCGGCGGTGGCTGGATCGCTTTCTGGATGAGCGGCTGGAGCTGTTCGGACAGTTTGAGGACGCTATCGCCCCGGAGGGGACGGTGCTGTACCACTCGATTCTCACCCCGGCGCTGAACAACGGCCTTCTCACCCCGCAGGAAGTGTTGGACGGGATGAGCCAGCGGGGGCTGCTGGACCCGGGGGTGTCGCCGGAACTCCTCCCGACGATCGAGGGGTTTATCCGCCAGCTCATCGGCTGGCGGGAGTATATCCACGGCCTGTACCGTTTTCACGGGGCAGCGCAGCGCCGGGGCAACCACTGGAACCACACCGCAGCGATACCGCAGAGCTTCTACAGCGGTACCACCGGTCTGCTGCCCCTGGATACGATAATTCGCCGCGTTCTGGACCGCTCGTACTGCCATCACATCGAGCGGCTGATGATTCTGGGTAACGCGATGCTCCTGTGTGAGATCCACCCTGACCAGGTCTACCGCTGGTTCATGGAGTTGTTCATCGACAGCTACGACTGGGTGATGGTTCCCAACGTCTACGGGATGAGCCAGTTTGCCGACGGGGGCATGATGGCCACCAAACCCTACATCAGCGGGTCCAACTATATCCGCAAGATGAGCAGCTACCCCGGCGGGGAGTGGGAAAAGGGGTGGACTGCCCTGTTCTGGCGCTTCATGGCGGTGCATCGCGACTTTTTTGAGGCGCAGCCCCGGATGGCGGTGCTCACTAAAAGAGTCCGGGAAGACTCGCCGTGGCTCAAGGAGCAACTGGAAACAGCTGAGGCGCTTCTGCAGCAGATCAGATCAGAGGGTGAGCGTTCGTGAATATGGCTACGTTCTTTCCGGGAATCTCCACCGGCATCGCCAGGAGATGTGC
>SKHA01000392.1 GCA_007117185.1 Spirochaeta sp.
CGACCTGGGACTTGAAGTGCTCACCTCAACGATGGCGGGCACCTTTGCCCTCACCCCCGGGGTGGGTATCGGCCCGGACGAGCGGCGGTTCATCACTATCCCCCTGCGCTATACCTGGGTGGATTCCCGGGCGGAGCGCTACCGCAACCTGGACGTATCCACCGCCTGGCGTCAGGCAGTGAACACCGAGGGCGCGATGGTCCAGCAGGAGATCTCCGGGAGCGTCGCCACCACCGTTGCAGCCGCCTCGGGCATGGCCATTACCCCGCGCTTCACCGCCGGCTACGATACCGTGTCACGGCTTCCCCGGCTGGACGGCCGCCTGACCATGCGCACCGCCGCCGGAAGCCGCACCTCCGTGCGTGTCGACGCGGGGATCTCCTATCGCGAGGAGCTCACCTTCCTGGCGAGCATCAACGTCTCTGCTGCGTTCCCGGAGCGCCGGCAGAATCTCTTCCTTCAGCAGAACCTCACCACCCAGGATTTCAGCGCGTTCTGGAACCGCTACCCCGATGAGTCCATAGACCCCTTTGACGCCCGCGCCTCGTTGCAGATGCCCATAGACCCGGAGCGCATGGCTGTGGTCTCCGGGGGGGGCGGCTTTCGGACCCCGGTAGTGCAGGGATCGGTGAACCATCTCCTGGCGTTCATTCCGGCGGGCGGTGACGCGCGCAACTCCACCTCGGCACGACTGCAGACCGGCGTGGTGTACGTTGACGGGGTGATGGCCCTCACCCGACCCGTATCTGATTCCTTTATCGTCATTTCGCCGGCAGATCACGTGGCCGACCGCACCTTCTCACTGCGTCGCGGTGCCCCGGGGAGAACATCGGTAGTGGCGGGGTCTCCGGTGATGCTCGGATCGGTTCGAGCCCACGAAACCCGGGAAGTAGCTGTTGAAATGGAGGAGTTCGACCCCTCCATCGATACCGACGAGCTGGCCTGGGTGGTGCAGCCCCTCTATCGGTCTGGAACGCATATCCGCATCGACCCTCCACGACGACTGCAGGTAGCGGGCACCCTCGTGGATAGCGCCGATCGCCCGGTGACGCTGGTCCTGGGCAGAACAGAAGACGGCGCCGACTTTTTCACCGATGAGACGGGATACTTCGAGATCTATGACATGCTGCCGGGGACGTACGTGCTGCGGCTCCCTGGAAGACCGGGGCTGGTGTATACTCTTCGTCTGGACGACGCGGGTGATCAGCGCCGCGACGTGGGCACCCTGCGCCCCCGGGAGGAAGGATGAGAAACAACAGCTCCCCCAGGGCACTCTCGCCGGCGATACTCGCTATTGCGATTTTCCTGATCGTGGCGGTGGCGTCGGTGTACGCCCAGGACATCTTCCGGCTTTCCGCCCCTCCCGGGGCGATCTACGGCAACGCCTCGTTTGAACAGACCACCCTCGTTGGAGTGGAGATCGCCGTTGAGCACCAGGGGGTCGCCGTGCCGCAGTGGTTCCTTGGTGCCACCGCAGGAGGCGGCACCTACGCTGACCGTCGGGCCTCCCGGACCTCTCCTGACGCTGAGCTGGCCTACCAGCTGTACCCGCTGCTGCCGGACGGCGAGACACCGGTCCTTGCCGCCCCGGGGGCGCCGACATTCTCCAGCGCCAACGTGATCACCTCGAACCACTTCGACACCGCTTCAGCCACTGCCCGTACGGAGGTCTATACCGTCTACTTCCGCATCCCCCAGGAACAGTTCAAGCCCTCCGGCACTTATACCGACATGTTTGAATTGCGCCTCTACGAGGGGGACCCTGCGGACGCGGGAACCCACGTGCTGCGCCACCAGGCCACCGTATCGGTGACGGCGCGGATGGCCCGCCTGGTGGACCTCTTTGCCGTCCAGGAACCGGGGATCCGCACCATGGACCTGACCACCCAGGCCACCGCCCGCCTTATTGCCACCGTCCACGAACGCAGCAACGCCGACACGGGGTACGAGGTGCGCATCACCAGCGCCAACCTGGCGGCGGACGGCTCCGGGGCAACCGGTCCCTTTCTGGCACAGACCAGCGGTGCCGCCAACCTGCCGTACACCCTGACCTACGATGGGATTCCCGCTGCGGGGTGGACCAACGGCACCGCGGTGGTCACCGACTCTGCCGATACCGCGGGACCTGACTGGCTCACCCGGGAGCTGCGCATCTCCTACGACGGATCCCCGGCGCTGGCGGCAGGGGACTACGAAGACCGCCTGATCATCACCATCGTTGCGCCCTGATATAACTGGCGGCGAACGCTCTGAGGTCATCCAGCCGGTTCAGGAGGGGAGTGAGTCGGGCAATGTCGATTTCATCGTAATCATGTACCAGAAGGTTTCGCAGCCCCACCATTTTTTCGAGTGTTTCTGCTAGCTCCGCTTCGAGTAGATCGTATTGCACCAGTATCTGGATGCATTCACGATAGGAAGCTGGCGAGCCCAGGTTTCTCCGTGACACAAGCTCGCAGGCGAGATCGATTATGATTTGAATTGATTCGAGCAGGCCGTATCGCAAAGCCCATTGTGATTGCTGTGTCGCAAACGAGTCTTTCCGCATGTCTTCAAGAGTAGTGATGTTCTTCTCAAGCCGGGCAATTCTATCAGACATAGTTTCTTCTTCCCATGTTACCACTGAGAACGCGCCGATGCAGAGCGGTGCGCGTGAGCTGCCGCAGGTAGTCGGTATCAAGGTAGTGAAGAAACGCGTGCTTCTTGAAATCCGCGTACTGGTAGCGGCACCGTTCCATGACGAGAACGCCCTCACGGGCTACTCGAAAGGCCAGCTCCGGATCCCGTTCGGGCAAACCCCGGAGCAAAAGAAGGTCTACCGGTCGCGCCAGGGTCGACTCCAGGCGCCCTGCCACGTCACCCAGGGTAAGAATGTCCGGGATTTCCGGCGCGTGTAGTCCGATATCGATATCGCTGAAGGGTCGCATCTCCCCTCGAGCACAGGAACCGTAGAGGCACGCGAAATCCAGATCGGGCATACATTCCTTGAGGACTATTTCGCATTCCCTGATCACCGCTTCCGGTGCGATACCCATAGTTAGAAGTATACGTCACATCCAGTGGTGTTCAAACCCACATCGGTGAAGACCGAGTCTCTTTGTGCCGACTGGTACGGAGAACCAGCCAGGCGGCCCATCAGGCGGTAACGGCCATATCGAGGTCAATCGTGGAACCCATTCGCCGCAACCCTTCCGGAAGAGTGTCTCCATGTTCGTGATATGATTCAAGCAAGCGCCTGGCAACATCATGGGCGATTTCTATCGCTTCCTCGATGGTGCGACCTTGAGCTACGAGCCCAGGCAGCTCGTCGAAGGTCGCAAGGAATTGCCCGTTTTCCACCTCTTCGATATGCACTCGGAAGGAATATTTCTCTGCCATAGACATGGCAATACAGGTTTTCGCGGCGGATGGGTATAACACGAGCGGTCTATGGATCGTTGCAGGCTAACTGGTGCCTACCGGTCAAGCGAACCGCTACGGGTATCATAGAGACCTCAGAGTCTGCGGGTATGGTGTCGTGGATCTGACCAGGACACCAGTCCTGCTTGAGTATTCAAATTCTTGAAATCTCCAAAAATATCGACGTTTATATGGTGTAAATCGGTTGTTGCCGCTTACGTCGTTGGTACGGCCTGCGCATTGTGATCTCGCAATTGCAGAGGTAACCAATACCATACCCCGGACCCGATTCGAACGGGTGACCTGCTGCTTAGGAGGCAGCCGCTCTATCCTGCTGAGCTACCGGGGCGGGAGTCGGCGCGGGCCGACGTGCCAAAAACCTATTCCATGCAGAATTCCCTGTCAATCCCTGACTACCTGCGGTGGCCTGCTCTGCTTTTTTGCGGCAAACGTGGTACATTATGGTCAGGTTTTTATCAGGAGGATATTGAACATGAAGAAGAAGATTCTGGCGCTGGCGCTGGTGTTGTCTCTGGGTGTGGCTCTTGCGCCGGCCACGGGGCAGGAGATTCCCGGTCTGGCCGATTTCGAGGACGGTTTTAAGTCCTTTTCCGAGACGTTTGCCAACTCGCTGCCTATGAACAGCACCATCGGGCTTAACTGGTCTGACGCGTACATCGGCCAGCTGCTGCCCATTCCCAGTTTCGGGGTGGGGATCACCACCGGGGTTACTATGGTGCCGGTGGCGGCGTTTACTGACCTGCTGGGTGATCTGGGCCTTGGGGCTACAAGTGGTTTTGACAACCTTCCCGCCGCAGGCGTCCCGCTGCCGGGGTACGCTTTTGACGCCCGTCTGGGCGGGCTTCTCATCCCCTTCGATGTGGGAATCAAGTTCGGTACGATGCCCAAACTTGACCTGGGAGAGGTCTCAGCGGAATACACCAACTTCGGCGTGGACTTTCGCTACGCCGTTCTTGCGGGGGGTGTGGTGTTACCCAAGGTTTCTGTTGGCGTGGGATACAACCGTTTGAGTGGGC
>SKHA01000009.1 GCA_007117185.1 Spirochaeta sp.
CTCATCAAAGGTCTGTTGATAGACTTCTTCGGTGATCTCGGCAGGAGGCGCCGGCTCGGGTTCCGGTTCAGGTTCGGGTTCCGGCTCAGGTTCGGGCTCAGGCTCAGGTTCGGGCTCCGGTTCCGGCTCAGGTTCCGGCTCCACGACCGGTGGCGCAGGTGGCTCTTCAGTCACCTCCGGCACCCGCTCAGGCTGAGGCAGCTCCGCTACCTCGGGGGCACTGCTGCACGAAGCGAGAAACGCAAAGAATACAAGAACTGTAGCCGCCACGAGAATGCCGGACCCGATACGGCGCACTGAACGCGTCATACCTTCAGTGTAGTCGTGGGGATCACACCCTGTCAATTTGCGACCGTCAATTTCAGTCTTGTCCTCGCCGCCGTAACTCCATACAATATGCGTCGAAATGGCATCGGTGCAGGAACTACAGAAGATTATTCACCGGTTTGTCAAACAGAGCGGTGAACCTCGTTTTCAGCAGGATCACCTTGAGGAGTTTGCCCAGAAGTACGCCCGGCGGTTCGTGGGCAACCAGCCTGATCTGGCGCTGTTACTGGGAGAACACCGCACCGCGCTGATCAAGACCGGCCTTGAGACGCTGGAAGCAAACGGGATCGTCGAGCTCTCCCGTGACGACCAGGGTGCCATTCTTGCCATCCACTACACCGGTTTTTACTCCCGGGAGGTGATGAGACGCTACCTGCGCATGGCCGACGACCGGGACCTCCTCTTCCCTGCGGAAGAGGACCTCGATATAACCATTCCCGCCAGCCAGCTTCGGACCGTCGATGTGGCAGACAACCTGATGCACTGGATTCAGTCTGAAGATGAGGATCCGATGCAGATACTTCTGCTGCGTTTTCCCGAAGGCGTCCGTTCGATGGTCATCACCGTCCAGATCCTGAAGGATAACGCTCTGGGTCTCATTCTGGCTAAGGTTCGGGACTATCTGAGGACAGACCGGAATGCCAGTTATATCGAGACGAAACTCAGGGCGATCTTCCGGGGGCGAGAGGTTCTGGTCCATGAGATCATTGAGACGGCCCAGATCAGACCTGACGACGCCCTGGAGTCGATCAGGAAACCAAACGAGTTTCAGTTTCATTTCTGGACCCAGCTCTCCAGTATCATCATCAAGGAGTACGCCAAAAAAAACGAGAAGCTGGATATGGAACACGCGTTCTGTCAGGCTGCGTACCTCCTGGGGTATTACTCGGTCCTGCACAAGGGTAACGCCCAGAAGCAGCAACAGGTTGAGGAGACCCACAAGCTTCTGACGACGTGCCTGCAAAAACCGCCTTACGTCTTCAGCATCCAGGATGTCTACGGGTTCACCGACGACCAGAAAATCCCTATCACCAAGAAAATCTCCCGCAACGAGATCAACCAGTGGATCGAGGAGTTGCTGCAACGTCCTTCGGAAAAGGAGATTTCCGAGCTGGTGACGATCAATACCCCTGAAAGCTCCGGCCTGATGGTTCATTCTTCACAGTACGTTCCCCTGTTGCGCCGTCAGTTGAAGGCAGCGTCAGCGGTGATGGGCAGGGGAATCACCAATACCATGGTGAAACTTCTTTTTGACGAACAGGACGAGGACTGGATGACCGACGACGGGCTGTTCGAAAAATACGTGGCAAAACTGGTGCAGGATGACTTTCCACTGCTTCACGGTCTGGCCCAGTTCAAAACGCTCTTCCTGGTGGTAGACGGCTCCGACCTGCCTCCGGAGCAGCGGGATGCGACGATGGAGCTGATTGACCGCAAAAATACAGCGATGAAACCCTGGACCGTGATTCTTCAGCTGGACCGCTCTGCCCTGTATCGGGACGCGCGACTTCAGCTGCCGGTGTGGATGGTGGTTCCCATCCTGCGGGGGATCGTTCGACTCCTGCGGCGAATGTTCTCCTCTGAGGGCTCCCGCCGCGCCCGGGCGCAACAGGGGAAGTCTGTCCCCACTACCCAAGAGAAGACAGATGATTCAGAGAGCAAAGAGGCTCGACGGGCACAGTTTCGCGAAGCTGTGGAAAAGATGCAGGCTGAGTACCTCAGTCCCGGACAGACCGCTTCGCAGCGGCTGCAGCAGCTTCAGAAAGCGTGGAATCCCCTGATAGATCCCACGGCACACAACAATCTGGTAGAAGATGTCAACGCTCTGTGTCGGGATGCCCTGCGAAAGCTGCGCTATACCCGGACGCTGCAACCACCGGATCCTGACCGAATCGGGGAGCTGGCAACCCGCATCGCCTCAAACTCCGCATTTGAACGTATCCGACGACGGAAGGAGTTCGAGACGTACCTGCGGCTGTACATGCTCGTCCTCTTGCAGCGCGCTTAGTTGACTCTTCTCGTGCCGTCGGCGGGAGCGGGACCGGGAATCCCGAATACGATCAGGGTGAGGTCGTCCTGGGCGGGGGTACTGCCCAGAAAGAGCCTGAATCGGCGCATCATCGCCTCCAGAATCTCGGTGGCATTTCTGCCGGTAGCAGCTGATTCCGCGAACAGCGTCTTCAGTCTGGTCTCACCGAACTCGACACCATCGCTGTCGGTGGATTCCAGGATACCGTCAGTATAAAGGAGAGCCCAGGAGGAGCGGCTGAACGAACAGTGTTCCACCGGGTACTCTGCGGACTCCTCGATTCCCAGGGGCAATCCATCAGCGTCAAACTCCACCACCGAACGGGTCTCACCGTCGTACATCAGCATGGGATGATGTCCAGCATTCGCGAAGTGTACCTGGTAGCTGTTGTCGTCAACGAGAACCACACTGGCGGTTGCAAAGCGGTCATCCGCTACCGCGCCAACGATGGCGGTATTGATCATTGAGAGGATTGTGCCGACGTGGCTCCCCTGACGAAATGCCAGATGAGTGGCTGTTCTGATCATCATCATCACCAGCGCTGCGGGCATTCCCTTACCGGTAACGTCACAGATGATCACCGCAAAGCGCCCGTTTTCCAGGGGAATCACGTCGTGATAGTCACCACCCACGCCCCGGACCGGTTCAGAAAAGGCAGCCATCTCAAACTGCCCCACCCTGGTGTTCACTTGCGGCAACAACGCCTTCTGGATCTCCGTGGCAAGGTCCAGATCGCGCTGAAGTTGCTGGGCCCGCAGGAGTTTTCGGTAGCCATAATAGTTGTCAAGGGTCAGCGCGACGAAGGAAGCCATACTTTCCGCCCGCTGCCGGCTGGATTCGCGGAACGGTCGGGAGTCGCCCCGCCGGGAGATCACGACCATACCGAATACGTCACCACGTACAGTCAGGGGAACCGCGACCATGGAGCGCAACAGGATAACCCGATCTTCGGCGTGCATCCTGAGGGACTCGTCACTTCGAGCATCGGACACAAGCACCGCCGTTCCCGTGCGCAACGCGCGTCCCCACAGCGGCGTTTCCGTACTCACCGGAAAAGCCAGAAGAAAATCTCGCAACCCTGTTGGTCTGGTCATGGTGATCGGCGGCACCGCTGCCGGAGGCGGGCAGATACCACGGGCGGAACAGACACGGAAAACACCGTCCTCGCGGAGGATCCCCACCCCCCCGTCAGCGTCCACGGAGGCGATGATCGATTCCAGGGCCGCGTCGATGATTTCCCGGGGCGAACTGTCCTGGCGGGCGCTGTTTCCCACTTCGGTCATGAACGCAAAAATATGATTGAGACCGTCCCGCTGATAGGTGATCTCGAGACGGAGGTTTTCCACGGACCGCGCCTGCAGCGCTCCAATGACCACCCAGAAGGGCAGTCGCACCGCAATGACGGTGAGCAGATGGGTGGCTCCACGGGCCAGCGGGAGCAGGAGAAACGCCAGGAAGGTGATGACCAGTGAGATCTCCACCGCCGTGCGCATCCCCTCCACCTCTGCGGCTGCCGTAAGGGCGTAATGGTCTATCCGTGCAAACGCTACAAAGAGGATCCCCGTTATCACCATGGGAACGAAAAAACGAACGGTCATGACCGTGGGCGGAGCGAGGATACCGGTCAGGATGGATGCAGTCACCACCGCGGTGGCTACAAAAAAGGAACGGTTGCTCCGGCGGTATGAACCGCTCCAGTGGATCAACACCAGCAGTGCCAGGACCACCACGACCTGCTCTATGAGCGCACGATCAGCCAGAGACTGCGAGAGAAACGGTGAGACAAGGTCCTGAATCAGGAAGAGCGCAGCAATGATGTAAAAATGCCGCAGGTCATTGCGTTTGAGAACGATCTCGACATATCGCACCAGAGTCAGGTACAGCAGGGAGAGAATCAGTTGAGTCCACACCGGAGCTACCAGATCGTAGGTGACCATTGCAGACTCCCATGCTATCATCCGGGCAACAGCTGGTCAATTTGGCCTGAAAGGAGCGTACCGTTTTGAACGATACGGCATTGCAGTGTTTCTGGAGGGAAGGACGCCTTGTGGTAGTTCTTGAGAGCGAGACGGTGGAGCTGGCGAGTACGGCAGGGATTCGCGCCCTCAAACAGAACCGCCTGGAGGATCGGGAGGTTCGACTTTTCGACCCGGACGATCCGCGCCGGATGTCCCTCATTCAGGAACAGATCTCCGGCCTTCGCGACTGAATGCAGCACCATTACTCATTGTGGCGGCACCTGGTCAGGTTGACCGTCATCTGTCTGATTCCGGGGGTCGGCGCGGTTGCTCCGGCGGTTTCGCAGGTTCGTGTGGCCACCGACGCCACCTGGCCGCCGATGGAGTTTATCAACACCCAGCGTGAACTGGTGGGGTTCGACATCGACCTGCTGCGGGAGGTGGGGCGACGCGCCGGGTTCACCCCGGTGTTCACCACCGTTCCCTGGGACGGGATCTTTCTGGGGTTGGCAGCGGGACATTACGAGATGATCGCCTCGTCGGTGACGGTGCTTGAGGAGCGCCGGCGGGTGATGCTCTTCTCCAGGCCCTACATGCTGGCGGCGCAGTATCTGGTGGTGCCCCGGGATAGTCCCGATCGGGTCCTGGCGGATATGGTCGGCAAGGAAGTGGGCGCCCAGATCGGAACCACCGGGGCGCGCATTGCCGGAGACGCCGGGGCCCGGGTGCGGACGTACGATGATCTGGGGCTGGCTGTGGAGGATCTTGTCCAGGGTCGCCTCGCTGGGATCGTCGCCGACGTGGCCATTGTGGAGTACTACATTCTCAACCACACCGAGTACGGATCTCGTTTGCACGTTGCCGAGGAACCCTACGCCCAGGAGGAGTACGCCTTCGCGCTCCGTCTGGATCAGGAGGAACTGCGGGACAGGATCGATCTCGCCCTGGAGGAGATGATCGACGACGGCTCTCTGGAAGAGCTGAAGCGCGTCTGGTTTCGCAGCGTGGTCCCCCCTACCCCGGATCGTTAGGGTTGTCGGGGAGGTAGTGCGATGCCGGAACTGCCCGAGGTTGAGTCGGTAGTCCAGGCGATGAACGGCGCGGGGGTTGCCGGGAGCAGAATTGAGTCTGTCCAGGTGTTCTGGCCCCGGTCGGTTGGGGGTGATACCCGGTGGTTTGAACGTGCTGTTACGGGGCAGAGGATTGTTGGGGTGTCCCGGCGGGGCAAGTTCATCCGTCTGGACCTTTCCCGCGGCGCCGTTCTGGTTCATCTGCGGATGAGCGGGATGATCTCTGTGGCTCCCTGCGGGCCTCCGCCGCGGCTCCACGACCGGGCAATTCTCACCCTTGAACCGTCCCGGGAGCTTCGCTTTCACGACCCCAGAAAGTTCGGTCGGATGCTCTATTATGAGGATCCTGAGGAACGGCTGGGTCAACTGGGCCCTGAACCGCTGGATGAAGGGTGGGGACCGGTTGTACTGCAGCAGATTCTGGGCAACAGAAAACGAATGATCAAACCGCTTCTGCTGGACCAGGAACGCGTTGCCGGGCTGGGGAACATCTACGCTGATGAAGCGCTCTGGCTGGCGCAGGTGCACCCGGAGCGGCGCGCCGGAGATTTGTCCCCTGAGGTTGTGGCGCGCCTTGCCGTTGCGCTCCGGGAAGTGCTGCTCCAGGGAATTCGCAACGGCGGTACCCGCCTTGGTTCCGGCATGGGCAACTTCGGCGGTCTGGATCTGAATCCCGCCAACCAGCACGCTCTGCGGGTCTTTCGGCGTGCCGGGCTGCCCTGCCCGCGATGCGGCACAACTCTGGAGAGACTGATCGTTGGGGGTCGGAGCAGCCATGTCTGCCCCCGGTGCCAGCGTCTCAGGTGAACCGGGGTTGCCGGGCCTGTTCAAGGATCAGGTGCACCACCGGACCGGCCACCTGCAGGCGCCCCCGGGCCTCAAGGAAGGTGGCAGTAAGCAGGATCTTTCTGAGTCGGGTGAACCGATCCGGATAGATCACCAGGTTGATGAAGCCGGTCTCATCTTCCAGGGTCATGAAGACGGTGCCCCCCGCAGTTTCCGGTCGTTGCCGGACGATGATCAGGCCAACCACGGTGACCATAGTCCGGTCCGGCAGTGAGATGATCTCCTCTGCGGTGGGGATGCGCCGCTTCTGGAGGGCCTGGCGGTACCGTTCCATGGGGTGGGCGGCGGTGCTGTGGCCCGTTACCAGGTAGTCCCAGTTCAGTCGCTCGTCTGCGCTGGTCTGCGCCCAGGAGGGTACGGTCTGGCTGCGGTCGATCTCTCCGGCGGGAAGCAACCCCTCGTCGTTCCGTGCCGCCGGCACCCCCAGGGTATCCCACAGGGCGTGGCGGCGGTCGTAGCCCAGGCGGTCGAAGGCGCCGCTGCGTACCAGCGCCGCCACCACATCCCGGTCCAGGTGCGCCCGGGAGATCAGTTCCCGCAGATATGCCGCGGCGGTGGCCGGGGTGAGGGCAAAGGGGATCTCCCGGCGCGCCTGATCAAGCTGCTGCCAGTCCCGGTGGCCCAGCCCGCGGATGAAGCGAAAGCCCATGCGCACAGCCAGGTGGGCGTCTTTGCCGGCGGCGGGGGGGCTGGTGGCGGACGGGCTGGCGGCGGGGGCCCTGCCCGGGGCGGCGCCGCGCGCCTCAAGGGTGCACTCCCACCGGCTGTGGAGAATGTCCACCGGCCGCACCAGAACCCCGCCGCGGCGCGCGTCCTGCACAATTGTTGAGGGGTTGTAGAACCCCATGGGCCACGCGTTGAGCAGCCCGGCGGTGAAGACCGCCGGGTAGTGGCAGCGCAGCCACGCCGTAGCGTAGGCGATGAGGGCAAACCCTGCGGCGTGGCTCTCGGGAAACCCGTACTCACCGAACCCGCGTATCTGTTCAAAAACCTGCAGGGCAAACTGTTCGTCGATGCCTCGGGCGATCATACGCCGGGTGATGCGCTCCCGGTGCGCCTCGATCCGTCCGGTTTTGCGCCACGCCGCCATATCACGCCGCAGCTGGTCCGCCTCCCCGGGGGTGTACCCTGCGGCGACCATGGCCAGCTTCATCACCTGCTCCTGAAAGAGGGGCACCCCCAGGGTGCGCGCCAGGATCGGTTCCAGGTCCCGGTGGGGGTAGACCACCTCCTCTTCCCCGGCGCGTCGCCGCAGGTAGGGGTGAACCATCCCGCCGGTTATCGGGCCGGGCCTGACCAGGCTGATCTCCACCACCAGATCGTAGAACGTTGTCGGTTTGAGCCGGGGGAGCATCGCCATCTGGGCGCGGCTCTCAAGCTGAAAGACCCCCACCGTTTGCGCCCGCTGGAGCATGGCATAGGTACTGCTGCACCCCGGGGGAATGGTGGCCAGAGACAGCTCTACCCCCAGGTGCTCCCGAAGGAGGCGAAAGGCGTAATCCAGGTGGGTCAGCGCTCCCAGCCCCAGCAGATCCACCTTGAAGAGGTTCATCTCTTCAAGGGAGTATTTGTCCCACTGGATTACGGTGCGCCCGGGCATGGTGGCGTTCTCCAGCGGTACGATCCGGCAGATCGCCTCGTTACCCAGCAGAAATCCCCCGGGGTGGATGGAAAGGTGCCGGGGAATACCGATGGTCTCCTGAACGAGCTGGACAAACTGTTCCCGTCTGGTCTCATCCATGGTGACGGCGATCTCCCGGATCGCGGTGGCCGCCTCCAGGCCGTGGTCTCCGGTGAGGCGGATGATCCGTTCCAGTTCCAGCTCGGGAACCCCGAAGACCGCCCCTACCTGGCGAATCGCCGAGCGGCGGCGAAAGCGGACGGTATTGGCCACCATCGCCGCCCGGTCACGGCCGTACCGCTGGTAGACGTACTGAATCACCTCCTCCCGGCGGCGGTGCTCGATATCCAGGTCGATGTCCGGGGGCTCGGCGCGTTCCCGGGAGATGAACCGTTCAAAGAGAAGATTCATCTGCACCGGGTCGATCGCCGTTATCCCCAGGCAATAGCAGACCACCGAGTTTGCCGCTGACCCCCGGCCCTGGCAGATGATCCCCTGGTTCTGGCAGAAGCGTACGATCCGGGCCATGGTGAGGAAATATCCCCCGTAGTCCAGCTCGCCGATCAGGGCCAGTTCGTGCTCCAGCTGCTTTGTTACGTCATCGGGGATCCCCCGGGGGTAGCGCCCCCGGGCCCCGGCGAAGGTGCGCTCCCGCAGCTCCTGCGGGACGGAGCGGTCCCGGGAGTTTTCGTCCTCGGGATAGCGGTACTCCAGCTCCGTCAGGGAGAAGGTGCAGCGCCGGGCGATCTCCAGGGTGCGCTGCAGCAGCTGCGGCCGGTCCGCGTAGAGGGAGAACGCCACCTCCCGGGTGGGTAGCGCCTCCAGGGCGTTGGGGGTCAAAAGGCGCCCCGCCTGGTCCAGGGTTGTGCCGTGACGGATGCAGATCAGAACGTCCCGCAGCCGTCGCCGCAGAGGTATGTGGAAGGTGACCCGGGGAAGAGCCACCTCGGGCAGGTCATAGCGCAGGGCAAGCTGGTGCAGGCGCCGCTCCTGGGCGTCGTCGTCGTTGCCGCGGCGCCGGGTGATCCCCACGTACAGGCGGCCCCGGCAGGGGTTGAGCAGCGGCTCCAGCTCGGCGGCGTCGCCGCTGCGCCACGTCCAGATAAGCAGTGTGTCACCCTGAAACTGAAGGATCTCATCCTGGAAGACAACGCTCTCCCCCTTGGGGCTGCGCAGACGCCCCCGGGAGATCAGCTCGCTGATGTTGCCGTAGCCCTGCCGGTTTTCCGCAAGCATGATCAGGCGATGGCCGGGATCAACGGTGATCTCCGCCCCGAAGATGATCTTCAGGGGGGGGCCGTCGCCATTGCGGCTCTCACCGGCGGCGTGGACCGCTCCGGCAAGGCTGTCCAGATCGGTGATCCCGCACGCTGGAAGGCGGTACTCCCGGGCCTGTTCCACAAGCTCTTCAGGGTGGCTGGCACCGCGGAGAAAGGAAAAGACGCTGCGGCACCACAGGGGCACGTACTCAGGGGCGCTCATCCACCTGGCCTCGCCACGCTACTCCACCCACCCCAGAACGGTAAAACTCCGCTCACCCGGGCGGCGAAACCGCCACAGAACCCGGCCTGGATCGACGGGCAGGAACTCGTACATTCGCTCTTCCTGGGGACCCCGCCACCAGCCGCTGGAAATCAGTACAAGGCGCCGCCCCTGATGGGGGGGTGCCACGACGCTGCTTCGCTGACCAGCCGCGGCTGGTACGAGACGGCGCACCCTCAGGAGCGGTAGCCCCTGGGGTGAAAGCGGCCCCCTGGGCGCCTGCTGCCCCTGGGGCGCGTACCGTTGCAACAGAAAGGACCGTTCCGGAAACCACGAGGGAGACTCCACCAGAGAGACCACTGAGCCGCTGCCGTACAACCCCTCAAGGATCGCCACCGCCTCGTTGATCCGCCGCCGGTCACGCTGGCCGTGCTGCCCCTGCCCCGGCAGCGGGAAGAGCTCCTCCTGGGTGCTCTCTCCGGGAACCTGCACCACCCGAACCACAACCACCGCCACTGCCGCAGGGAGGGATGAGGCCCCGTCGATACGTAACGCCAGCAGCCTGGCAAGCTGAGCGGCCTCCCGGGTGGGGTCCGCACAGCGCAGATGGGTGGTAAACCGCTCTGCCTCCTCCCCCTGGAGCTCAACCTCCACCTCGGTGATCCAGAGCCCCCGGTGGCGTACCTGCTCAACCAGCTGTTCAAGGGGCTCGCTGCAGGCACCCAGCAGGCGATCCCGGGAGCGCAGCGGCGGGTCGGGCCGGGTCTGCTGCTCAGCAGTCACTCGCTGCGGGAGATCACAGACAGTCTCGGCCACGCCGGTGGTGAAGACAGAAAAAATCCGCTGAGCTCTGACGCTGCAGTGGCTGCGCAGCCGACCGGCGGGAACCTGCAGGAGTCTGCCGATGGTGTGGGCCCCCAGCATCTCCAGACGAAGGCGATCCGCTTCCGGCAGGGGCAAAAGCGTTACCGGTGCGCGCAGGAGTCGCTGCTGTTCTTCCTGCGGATCCTCCGGAGGGTTTGCACCATCCTGGTGCAGCGCCCCGATCAGAGACCCCGGCCGGGTCCACCCCGGTGCGATCACGGTGTGCATCTGCTGCCGGGCAAGGTCCTGTTCAAGTGCGTGGAGCCACTGCTGCAGATCCGGATACAGCCGCTGCAACCCTGCGGTGTGAACCCAGAGAACGGTAGGGTCCTCCTTCCACTGCTCAACCACCGGGCTGTGGCGGTCAAGGACATCCCGCAGCTGCCGCAGAAAAACCCGCTGCTCCCGGGGGTGAACCACCCCGGCCTGGATCTGCTCTGACAGAGCCAGAACCTCGCTGTAGCGCTGTCCCCGGCGAACCCCCAGCGCTGCTGCGGCAGCGTTGAACTCCAGAACCGACGCGGAGGGGCGCCGCTGCTCAAGGATGACCAGGGGCTGGCCGTCCCCCGGGGCGTCCCGGCCCAGAGCCACCTGCAGCGCCGGGCCGGGAACCTTAACACAGACGATCCGGTAGTACGGCATGACACTGGTCTGAACGCAGAGGAATCCGGGAGCGACGCACCTCCAGGGTGAGCAGGTACCCTCCTTCCTGCTGCCGGGCCGCATGTGTGTGCAGGTGCAGCCCCACAGCGGGACCAAGAACGGCGGCATCCATGCCAGGAAGCAGGATGAGGGTTGTTCCGGTGTGACGGCACTGGTGCATCAAACGCGCCAGCACCCCGGGAGTGAGCTCACCGGCGCGGGATGCACTGTTGACCCCTGCATAGTCCAGACAGATACAGGCGCACTGCCTGCTGCGCAGCAGCGTCTCTGCTGCTCCGGCAAGGTGGCTGCTTTCGCCGGGGGCGTTGCGGGAGGAGTCGTTATGAGGCAGCACCACCAGCAGCTCTTCCAGCGCCACCCCTCCGGCGCTGAGATCCCCGGGAAAGGGCAGCGACACCCCCGCGCTGACATAGGCGACAACCCCACTCTGCTCCCGTTGGAAGAGAGCGAGGAGGCGTACCGCCGCCGTCAGGGCTGCAGTTCCGGTGATCTGAATGATGCGCCCGCGAACCATCCGAGAAGAGTCCGTGAGAATGCGCAGTACCCCTTCCATGCCCCTTTAATACTATACATTTGTAAAGTACTCAATACCAACCGGCCGCCCAGCGGGCTTTATTTTCTGAAGGAGGTACCGTATAGTAACAGACGCCGTGTCTATATACCGTATTCATTTCACCTGGAAAGACAAAGCCAGAACCATTCGCTGTCGGGGGCTGGACATGACCCACCCCTACTTCGTCTCGCTGGAAGAGCTGATCTTCCCCGAGTCCAGCTCGGTGATCATCGGTCCCCACGACGACGAGATGCGCCGTGAGTTTGGCGATTCCCGGACAATCATGATACCATTCCAGAATGTCAGCCTGATCGAGACCCTCAAAGAACCGGACGAACAGCGTACAGGCCGGGTAATCAACTTCGCCGGCACCGACGAGGAGAAATAAGATGAGCAGCCAGAACAGCAGCACCTACGTCCTGACAACCCTTCGCAAGATCATCCGCGCCATCGATATCCACTCCCGGCAGCTTTCCAAGCAGTTCGGTCTCACCGGCCCGCAGTTGGTGGTGATCAGCGAGATCGGTCAGGCAGGGCCCATCACCATCAGCGTGCTGGCCGGGCGGATAAGCCTGAGCCAGGCTACCGTCACCACCATTCTCGATCGCCTGGAAATCAAGGAGCTGGCCACGCGGATTCGCGGGACCGAAGACAAACGACGGGTCTACGTTGACATTACCCCCCGGGCGCGGGAAATCCTGGAAACCAACCCCAACGTCCTGCAACAGGGGTTTGTGGAACGTTTCAGCGCGCTGGAAGAATGGGAACAGACCCTGATCATCTCCTCGATCCAGCGCATCGCCACGATGATGGATACCACCGACCTGCCGGTGGAGGCCTACGAGCTGGAAAGCGAGCTTTAAACGATGGCCAGCGACGAATCCCGCCGGGAGATTCTGAGCGAGCTTGATAACGAGTGGCATACCCTCAAGCACGGCAACCCCGTTCCGGGGCTCTACCCTCAGAACGGCACCGAGACGGTGAAGGTCCGCGGCAACAGCACCGTTGTGGAAAACGGAACGGTAACCACCTACGAGATCGTCGTCACCGATCAGGGTGTGGTGGTGGGTCGTTACCGGGTCATCGCCGAAGAGACCTCTGGAGACTACCACAGCGGGTACGACGGTGAAGACGCCGATGACCCCGGTAATGACCCCGCCGGAGGGCAACCATGAGCTCGGTCATTATCGTTACCGGCAGCAGCCGGGGTATCGGCCGGGAGGTGGCCCGACTTCTCCTGCACGCCGGCCACCGGGTCGCGATCAACGGCAGAGACGCCCAACGCCTTCACCAGACCGCAACGGCCCTGGCTGGCGATGCCGCCCCCTCCGCAGCCCGGGATTCCCTCCTGGCGGTAGCGGCGGACATCACCACCGAGGAGGGAGCCGCCCTCCTGATCCGAGAGACCCTCGCCCGGTTCGGACGCATCGACGGGCTGATCAACAACGCCGGAGCGTCCATGCGCGGGTCCATCGGGGATCTGCGCCTGACAACGATTGAACAAATGTACCGGGGCAACCTGGTGGCGGCGGTGCTGCCCACGGTGGCGGCGCTGCCGGCGCTCCTTGAAAGCGGCGGATCGGTGGCGTTTGTCTCCACCGTGGGGGCGCTGTGGGGATTTCCGGGGATCTCCCTGTACTCCGCAGCCAAGGCGGCGGTGGAGAGCTTTGCCCGGGCACTGGATGGGGAGTACCGGAGCTCAGGATTGCGCGTGGGTGTGTGCTTTCTCGGGTTTGTCGAAAACGACGCTGACAAAGTGGTTGTGGCCGCCGACGGCACCCCCTTTCGGCACAGTCGCAAGGCCCGGCAGACTCAGGTCCAGGCGGCCCGGGCGATCATTCGCACCCTGCAGTCGCGCCGTCGTCGCCATATTTCCACCTGTTCCGGGCGGGTTCTGGCGGCGCTGGTGGGTATCTGCCCCGCACTGGTCGCTGCGATCTTTGCCCGCTCAGGGGGCCGGGTACACCGAGTCTCTCCCGGTGAGTAACGCCGGGCGCAGCTCCTGCCACTTACGGGCCATCCGCAGCATCGACGCTTCCCGGGTGTAACCCTCAAGGTCCGCCAGAGCCACCCACTGCACGTCGTGACTCTCGTCGCTGATTACCAGCTCCTCCCGCCGGATCGCCCGGAAGGCGAATCTGATATCGTAATGATAGTGCGCCGGTGTCTGCCGGTACGCCGGTATCGGGTGGACATCGGCGTCGAAGATCCACCACGGATCGGCAATTTCCTGCATATCCTCCAGGCCGGACTCCTCCAGCACCTCCCGGCGCGCCACCGCAGGCAAATCAGGGTCGCCGTCGGCGTGCCCCCCCAGCTGCACCCAGATATCCAGCTTGCGGTGGTGGGTAAGAACCACCTCCGTCCCGGTGGGATCCACCACCCACGCCGAGGCGGTGAGGTGTCCCGGGGTATGGGTGCGTTCCAGGCACTGGGGCCAACCCCCAAGGAGCTCACGAATCCTTCGGACCGTCTCCGCCTCCTCCGGCCACCGGCGAAGGTAATCCGCCAGGGCCAGTTCTATAGTCTGAATGCGAGCCGGGTCACTCACTGCTGGATGCAGCCCACAGGTTGATGTCGCTGTCCACGGCGAAGGCATCGATCTCCTTGAGCTCCTGGTCGGTGAAGGTCAGGTTCTTCGCCGCGCCCAGGTTGTCGTCAATCTGGGCCAGGCTGCTGGCGCCCACCAGGACGGAGGTCACCTGCGGGTTCCGCAGTACCCACGCCAGGGCCATTTGCGCCAGAGTCTGACCGCGCCGCCGGGCGATCTCGTTCAGGCCGCGTACCCGCTTGAGCCGCTCCTCGGTGAGCATCCCCGAACTCAGCGCCGTTCCTTCCCGGGCCGCCCGGGAGTCCACTGGAACCTTCTCCAGGTAGCGGTCGGTGAGCATACCCTGCGCCAAAGGCGAGAAGGGAATACAGCCGATACCCTCGTTCTCAAGGGTCTCCAGCAGCCCATCTTCCACCCAGCGGTTGAGCATCGAATAGGAGGGCTGGTGAATCACACAGGGCGTTCCCAGGCTGCGGAGGATCGCCGCCGCTTCCTGCGTCTTGGCGGCGGAGTACGAAGAGATACCAACGTACTGGGCCTTACCCTGCCGCACCGCCGCGTCCAGGGCGCTCATCGTCTCTTCCAGGGGGGTGTTGGGGTCCAACCGGTGGGAGTAGAAAATATCCACGTATTCAAGGTCCATCCGCTTGAGGCTCTGGTCCAGGCTGGCCATCAGGTATTTGCGGCTGCCCCACTCGCCGTAAGGCCCCGGCCACATCAGGTAGCCCGCTTTGGTGGAAATGATCAGCTCGTCCCGGTAGCGCCGCAGGTCGTCCTTCATGATCCGTCCGAAGTTGATCTCCGCCTCACCGGGAGGCGGCCCGTAGTTGTTGGCCAGGTCGAAGTGAAAGATTCCGCGATCAAAGGATCCGAGGATGATCTCCCGCATCATCCCGTAGGGCCGGTCCGCCCCGAAGTTGTGCCACAACCCCAGCGAAACCAGGGGCAGCTGCAGCCCCGAGCGCCCGCTGCGCCGTACCGGAACGTTCTTGTAGCGGTCTTCCTGCGCCAGATAATCAGTATTCATCATTACTCCGTCTCGTACTCGTGCAACCAGCGGACATTTCGTCCCCCCAGTCGCGTATCGAAATGCAGAAATGGCAATGCCACCACTGCAAACACACTTGCCACCACCGCGCCGGCCTCCTCAAGGAGCTCGCAGGCGGCCTCGACGGTGCCCCCGGTGGCGATCAGGTCGTCGACAACCAGAACCCGGCCACCAGCGGGAACGTCCTCGGCGTGGACCTCGATGGTGTCCTGTCCGTATTCAAGATCGAACGACCGGGAAAGGGTCCGACCGGGCAGTTTCCCCTTCTTCCTCAGCAGCACCAGGGGAATCCCCCGCAGGTAGGCGAAGGGCGCCGCCAGGAGAAACCCCCGCGCCTCGATCGCCGCCACCGCGTCCAGGGGCTCGTCGGCGTAGCATTCCACCATGCGGTCCATGGTGTA
>SKHA01000351.1 GCA_007117185.1 Spirochaeta sp.
ATCATCGCGTGATCAAACTCCGGAGGCAGCTCCTCCTGCACCGGTACCAGGGCCACATCGATGTACTCGTCGTGGTCCATATTCTGCTCCGCCCCGGCGGTGACTGCGCCGGCCAGGTAGGTATAGCAGCGGTTTCCCATCAGCGCGGGGTTCGGATTCACACTCCCAATCAGCTCCAGGCTGTGACAGCGGTAGCCCGTCTCCTCCTGCAGCTCCCGGGCCGCTGCCACCAGGGGGTCTTCATCGGGGTCCACCACCCCGCCGGGAAACTCCAGGTGTACCGTCATGCTGCCGTGACGAAACTGGCGCACCATAATGAAACATTCCCGTCCCTCCCCGTCGGTGGTAAGGGCCACCACGTTGACCCAATCCGGTGCGTCCAGGAGGTAGTAGCTGGAGGTGCCCCCCCGGGGACTTCGACGGCCGCTCTCCACCAGGGAAAAGACCGGCGTCTCCACCAGGGTTCGACGATTCACTTCCTGCCAGATCAGGTGTCCGTCAGGGGCGTTGTTGCGCTCGTTCATGCGGCGATGCTACCACGAGAGCGGACCAGCTTGACAGCGCTCTGATAAATGGAAAGAGTATTGCTCATGCTGCACCAGCGGATCGAAACGATTGTCGCGTCTCTGCGCCGTGGGCTCCAGGAGAAGGAGGAGCTCGTGCGTCTGGCTCTGCTGGCGACACTTGCCGGAGAACACCTTTTTCTGTACGGACCTCCCGGGACGGCCAAGAGCCTGATTGCCCGCAGACTAACCGGTGTGTTCCGGGACGGCAAACGGTTTGAGCAGTTGCTCGGCCGCTTCACCACCCCGGAAGAGTTGTTCGGCCCCATCTCGATCACCCGCATGAAGGACCACGACCGGTACGAGCGAATCACCGAGGGGTACCTCCCCGAGGCAGACATCGTCTTCCTTGATGAGATCTGGAACGCCTCCAGCCCCATCCTCAACACTCTGCTGACAGCAATCAACGAGCGGCGCTTTCGCAACGGCCAGGAGGAGCTGATTCTGCCACTGAAGTCAGTGATCAGCGCATCCGCATCCCTGCCACCGGATGATCCGGCGCTGTGCAACCTCTGGGACCGGTTTCTGCTGCGGCTACCTGTCCGATACGTGGAGCAGCGGGAGTCCTTCCTGGCGCTGCTGAACCACAGCGACTCCACCGTGGATGCCCCAATCCCCCGGGATGAACAGATCAGCATCGATGAGCTGGACGAATGGCAGGATCGCATCGAAGCGGTGGAGATCCCCGGGGATGTCCTGGAGCTCATCCACGATGTGCGGGAACGAATTCTGCGGCACAACGCGATGCAGGAAAAACAGGGCACTCCCCCGGTAGCGGTCAGCGACCGCCGCTGGTCCCGTCTGGCCCGTCTGCTGCGAACCAGCGCCTTTTTCAACGACCGCACCGCCGTCAACGTCCTGGATTGCATCCTCATGCGCCATTGCCTGTGGTCCCGGGACGAGGAGATCGAGGTAGTCGATACGATAGTCCGTCAGGCGGTACACCGTTACGCCACCTCCGGTCGATTTGACCCATCTCTGTACCGCGAACAGTTTGAGGAAGTCACCGCCCGAATCCGCGAAGCTGGCGTAGAGGTTATGCGGGAGTCGGTGGTGGAGCCGGTGGAGTACCGCGGTGAGTACTACCGCGTCATGGATTTCGTCGAGGACCACCAGACACTTATCTGGATCGGCGACTACCAGCAGCTGGGGGAGAGCCGGGCCACCGAAACGGACCTGTTCTTCTACGGCCCCGACGAGGACTACGCGTACTCTGAACGCTTTTCCATGAGGCGGGACGGTGACCTGGCGGTGATCATCGGCGACGAGCGCTACTATATCGAGGTCCACGAGACCGAAGAGGACCGGGAGCAGGCAGTGGAGATCGCTCCGGAGGTGCAGGCTGAACTGGTAGCGCGTCTTACCGCTATCCTGGCGGAGACAACCACCGTAGCTTCGGAGATCGAGCGTTACCGGGATGCAAACTCAGGCGCGGCAGAGCAGCACCTTTTTGTCCACCGCAGCTTCGCCGGGATCGTGACCACCGGGATGAATCAGGCGTCCCGGGATCTGCAGGAGTTGCGCTCTGAGATCGGGCTGATTATGGAGACCCTTACCGCAGAACACCGGGGAGAAGCGGACTGACGTGGTGAGAACGGTGCTCTACCGCGAGATCTACGGGTTCCTCGTGGGTCGGGACGACACCTCGCACCGGTTTGTAACGGCGTCCGCCCTTGACCTGCCCCGGCCTCTTGCCCGGGGAGTGGTCCATTTCTTTGACCTCCTGAAGCGTTCGGCGGTCCGCAACATGGACGAGGATCTGGCAGACCAGATCGCCCTGGCGGTCTCCTCGTGGTTTGCTCAGCTCCACGACCGGGATGAACGGCAGTTGCGTCTGGTGGCATCCCCTCTGGCGGATCATCTCAATGAAATCGTTCCCGAACTCTGCGTTCTGCAGCGACGCATCAGAACCCTGTTCGGTGTCGGCGCCGGGTGGAACGTGCTGGAACCGATACCACCGGATATCGCCCCGGGGATCGCTGCCGCCGAGTTGGTGATGGAACAGCTTCGGGGTCATCCCGCTCTGGAGCATCTGGCTCACCTTCTGGTACGGGGTATGCCGGAGACGCCGCCGGAGCAGATCGTGATGCAGGAGGCGGTACCCGAGACAGTCATTGTGGAAACGGACAGCGGACTGGGGGATACCCGGGGGTTTCATTCGGGGAGCCGCCAGGTCACCGGTCTTAGCCAGGCTGACCTGGCGCTCCTGAGCCACCCCGAGACGGAAGACCTGTTCGCCCATCGTTATACCGGCGGTTCTCTTCTTCACCTTCACCATCGTCGGCGACAGCAGGCGGTGCTGAGAACGGGACGGGTTCGCGTCAGACAGGTCAGGCAGAATCGCCCACCTGGCCCGGTCTTCGTGGCGATAGACACCAGCGGCTCCATGCGCGGCGAGGCGGAGGGGGTGGCCAGAGAGATAACCCTGGCCCTCTGCCGGGAGGCGGTCCAGAGCCATCGGACGGTGCGGGGCTACGCGTTCCGTGCCGGTCGTGGCGTGGTCGGCCTCGAGGATACCACCATGCCCACCCCGGCTTCACCGGACCCTCATGAAACGCAGTCTCCCGTGGCTACCGGGCCGCCCCCGCGGATCAACATGACGTTTCTGCAGGAGCTGGCAGAATTTCTGAGGATGCCCCTGGCCGCAGGAGCAGACGTGGTTCCCGCCCTGGACCGGATCCTTCAACAGCTGGATCCGCGGCAGACTGAGGCGGTAGAGGTTCTCCTTGTGAGCGACGCCGGGGTGCCCCGACTTCCTCCCCGACAGCTCAACCTCATCAGCGCGCTGCAGAACAGCGGTGCGGTCCGCTTTCACGCGTTGACCGTCAACGAATCGCCTTTGAAGGATCCCCTGAATCTCTTTGATTACCGCTGGTTCCACGAAAACAGAAAGTGAACCGATTAATAAGCGTATTCACTTAATAATTATCTCCATATTTATCAATATTGTGGGCAAACCTACCGTTCTGTAGACACTCCCGTGGCCAAATCGAAGAAGTTGCACCGATTCAGCCTCATCCCTTGCAGTTGTTCCACCGGCAGGTTAGTACGTGTAATCAGGAGCGTGCAGCCATGAGTACCCGACGGATTGTCCTGGTGGGCAATCGCCTCTTCATGAAGTTCCCCAACCACGATTACATGCAGCAACGAGTCTCGGTCATCGATGGCCTTATCGTCTCTACCCAGGGCATGTCCGACGAGGAGATCCTGCGGGAGCTCGAACAGGCCGACGGAATTGTCGTTATCGGACATCCCGTCACCGCATCGATGATACAGCGAGCCGACCGGTGCAAACTGATCATGACCCTCTCGGTGGGTTACGACGTTGTGGACGTGCAAGCCGCCACGGAGCGATCCATCCCCGTGTCCAACTGTCCCCTGTACTGCAGCGAGGAGGTAGCGGAGCACGCCATCACCCTGACGCTGGCAACGGCCCGCAAGATCCATCAGCTGGTACCTCACGTTCGCGAAGGCGGCTGGGACTACAAGCAGGTGCGGCCTATCCGGGCGTTCTCAAGCAGCCGCTTCGGCATTATCGGCCTGGGGCGAATCGGTCGCCACAGCGCCCGGAAAGCACAGGGGTTGGGGATGACCGTTGCCGCCTACGACCCCTATGTGGACGACGATATCTTCGCGATGACCGGGGTGGAGCGCTTCCACGACCTGCAGCCGTTCCTGGAGTCGGTGGACTACCTCTCGATTCACTGCCCCCTCACCGACGAGACGTGGCATCTCATGGACGATGATTCCCTGAAACTGATGCAGCCCCACGCGGTCCTGGTAAACACCGCCCGCGGACCCATAGTGGATCAGGCGGCGCTGGAACGGGCGTTGCAGCAGAAGGTGATCGCCGGAGCGGGGATCGATGTTCTGGAGGTGGAACCGCCCCGGGGGGACGAGGCGATCCTGGAGATCTCTTCGGCGATCGTGACGCCCCATATCGCGTGGTACTCCGAAGAGAGCCACGACCGTAATCTTGACCAGGCAATGGATGAGCTGATTCGCGTGCTGCAGGGACGTCGTCCCCAGTACGTGGTAAACCCGCAGATCTTTTCACGTCGACCCAAACAGGAGATGACCCGATGAACAGACAAACACGAGTATTCGTAACGATGATAGCCGCCACCCTGGGCGCGCTGGTGACCCTCGGTGGAGCTCACGCCTCCGGGCAGGCAGAAGGCCGCGAGTATCCCACCCGGGCGATCTCCTACGTTATCCCCTTCGCTCCTGGTGGTCAGTCCGACGTGACCGCTCAGTACCAGAAACCGTATCTGGAGGAACTGCTGGGGGTGAACGTGCTGATCCGCCACCAGGCGGGAGCCGGTGGTGCTCTGGGATGGGCGGCCCTGGCAGCGGGACGTCCTGATGGATACACCATCATGGGCAACAACATTCCTCATATCATTATCCAGCCGCTGATCAGAGATGATGCGGGGTATCGGACAGAACAGCTGAAACCGGTGTACCTCTTTCAGACCACGCCAATCGGGATCGCCGTGCACGCCGACAGCCCCTTCAATACCCTTGAGGACCTGATCCACTACGCCCGGAGCAACCCCGGAGCGGTGACGGTAAGCGGATCAGGAACCCACAGCGGTCATCACCTGGCGATCCTGCAGCTGCAACACCTCACCGGAACGGAGTTCACCTACATCCCCGCCACCGGCGCAGCTCCCTCGCTGACCAACTTCCTTGGTCGCCACACGGATGTGCTGATGGCCAACTCTGACGATCTGGTGGCCCACCGCGGAGAAATGAAGATCCTCGCAGTCGGCACCACCGATCGGTTCGGTCCCCTGCCGAACGTCCCCACCTTTATCGAACAGGGCCTTGAGATGACCGCCGGCATCGACCGGGGAGTTGCCGTTTCACCGAATACACCTGACGATATCGTCCGGCGGCTGGAAGAGGCGTTTCACGCGGTCACCACCAACCCGGTCTTCCGGGCCGAGATGGATGCCATGGGGTTCGAGACGCAGACGATGGGTTCAGCTGAGTTCGCCCGCTACATTGAGCAGAAAACCGGTGAGATCCAGACGGTGCTGCGTGAACTGGGCGAGCTTTAGTACCGGCTCGTCCACGGCGGAACATAGATGAGTTCGGTCCTGCTTGATGCACTGGCAGGGGTCCTCAGCCCTGTCAGCATCCTTCTGGTCCTCGTCGGCACCGCCGGAGGCATCATCGTGGGAGCCCTGCCAGGGCTCACCGCGACGATGGCCATTGCCCTGCTGGTTCCATTCACCTTCGGCATGTCCCCCGTTCACGGGCTGGTCCTGCTGGGGGCGATCTACACCAGCGCGATCTACGGGGGCTCCTTTTCGGCGATCCTGATCAATACTCCCGGGACACCATCGGCGATCGCCACCACCTTTGATGGTTACCCCATGGCCCGGAGAGGCGAGGCGTATCGCGCCATCGTCACCGCCACCATCGCGTCGGTGGTGGGCGGTCTGATCGGGGTAGCCTTCCTCATCTTTCTGTCACCACCGCTGGCACGGGCGAGCCTGCGCTTCGGCCCCCCGGAGTACTTCTGGCTGGCGATGTTCGGCCTGACCATCATCGCTGCGGTCTCACCGCGGTCCACCCTGAAGGGGTTGATCGGTGGCGGTATCGGGCTGCTGATCTCCACGGTGGGTATCTCCCCCATAGACGGGGCGACCCGGTACAACTTCGGCACCCTCTCGCTGCAGAGCGGAATCTCCCTGATACCGGCGTTGATCGGCTTCTTCTGCATCCCCGAGGTCCTGCGGATGGTAGAGGAGAGTCAGCATTCCGGGGAGATGATTCCCTACAAGCGCCAGCGCCGAATGGTTAAGCGGGTGCTGCAGCAGCTGGTCCGCCGTCCATGGCTTATGATCCGCTCCTCGGTAATCGGAACGCTGGTGGGAATCATCCCCGGAGCGGGAGGAAATATCGCCGGGCTGGTCAGCTATAATGAAGCAGTCCGGGCCAGTCGCGACAAGGCGAGTTTCGGCCAGGGCGCTGTTGAAGGTGTTGCCGCTTCTGAAGCAGCCAATAACGCTTCTGTCGCCGGAGCCCTCATCCCCATGCTGACACTGGGTGTTCCGGGAGCGCCACCGGCGGCGGTCCTCTTCGGGGCGCTGCTGTTGCAGGGGATGCGCCCGGGAGCGGAGCTGTTCACCACCTACGCGCCGGTGACCTACGCGTTTCTCTTTTCTCTCGTTCTGGCTAATCTGGCGATGCTGCCCCTGGGACTGCTTCTCGGCAAGGGGGTGGCGCGGCTGATGCAGAAGGTGAAGGTGCAGACGATGGCCCCGGTAATCATCTTCCTCTCCATGGTTGGGTCCTACTCGATCTATAACAACCTGGGCGATGTATACACCATGGTCGCTACGGGGATCGTCGCTCACGTCCTGCGGAAAGCGGGGTTCCAGCCAGGCCCCATCGTCCTCGGGCTTATCCTCGGTCCCATTGCCGAACAGGGTTTGCTGCAGTCGCTGCTACTGGGGCGCGCCAGGGGATCGATGCTGATGGTATTTTTTGCCCGGCCAATCTCGGTGGTCCTGATCGTCCTGACGGTAGTGTCGATCCTGGCACCGATTCTGGTGCAGATCCGGGACCGCCGGGCCCTGCGCCAGGGTCCTTCCTCGGGAGGTACAGAATGACCGCCCGGGCACGGAACGCGGTGGCCGCGCTGGCAATAATCGCGGTGAGCGTCTTCTGGTACCTGGAAGCGGGTCGTTTCCGCGAGTTGAGTCGAATCTTTCCGCGGGTGATCGCGGTGATCCTGGGTGGTCTGGGGGTGGTACTCCTGGTGCTCACCATACTCGGCCGGGGACCAAAAATTATTATGGCCGAGGGAGACTCCTCTCAGCGACACCGTCGCTCCGGTTCGCTCCTGGCGGCCCTGGTCCTGTGGACCGCCCTCATTCCGGTGACGGGTCTGCTGGCGGCCAGCCTGACAGGGGTGGCGGTGATGGGTTTGATTACCTTTCGGGCTCATCGCGGAACGATCCGGGCGATCATCATCGCCGCTGTGTCAGTTGTGGCGTTTTACTTCCTCTTCCAGTTTCTTCTGTACGTGCCCTTTCCGCTGGGGTTCTTCGGGTAGGGGAACGGGAAACTACGTCGCGGCGACCCGCTGCAGGGCCGCCGCAATCTGCTCCGGCGTGTCCAGGTCCACAAAGATATCCGCTGTATCCACCGGCACATCCACCAGGGGAAACTGTCTCAGAAATTCCCGCATCGTCGGCTCCGTGGGGTGGGACTGGATCCACGGGGCCAGTTGCTCCCGCAGGACGGTTCGCACCAGAACGGGGTGCCCCCGGCGACCATCGAGAACGGGGAACGCCGCCTGAGGGGGCTGGGCAACTTCCGCTCGGGGGATCGCTGCCAGAAGCGCACGGTACACAGCCGGTGAGAGGAAGGGCATATCCGCCGGGGCGATGAAGCACCACGGTGTGGAGACCTCCTCCAGCCCGGCAGCGATAGAAGTGATCATCCCCTGCTGGTAGTGGTCGTTCCGGACTATCGTGACCCCGGGTCGCTTCCCGAGGACTTCGACGACCTCGGCGCCGCGAAACCCCGTTACCACAACGCACCGTGAACACACCGCCAGGGCGTTCTCAATCGCGCGCAGCAGGAGGGGACGGCCGTTCAGCAGCGTCAGCGGTTTGGGTAGCGTATCCACCCCGGCGAGACGGGACCCAAGTCCCGCCGCCGGAATCAAACACTCCACCCGGCGGTCAATCACACTGGTACTTGCCGATCTCCGGGTTGGACTTGCAGCTTCCAAAGGGGCTGCGGGTGATCCAGTTGTCCACCGGCTCCTTGCGGTTGATCGCCCGCCAGACGTCCTCGTACCGCAGGGGCATATGAGTCACCTGTGCGCCGGTGGCGTGCTGGATCGCGTTGCCCAGAGCCGCAGCAACGGAGATCATGGAATGCTCGCCGATACCCCGGGCGCCGTAGGGGCCGTCCAGCTGAGGGCATTCGATGCCGATCGCCTCCACCTCGAAGGGAAGGTCCCGGGAGGTGGGAATCTTGTTGTCGGTAAACGACGGATTGAGCAGGTGCCCACGATTGTCGTAGATGTAGCCCTCAACGGTGGCCGTTCCCAGCCCCTGAAGCATACCCCCTATCGCCTGTCCCCGGAACGCGTCGGGGTTGATCACCCGCCCGGCGTCAAACACCGAGACCACCTTGAGCACATCGTACTCCCCCGTCTCGTCGTCCACCGCTACGATCATACCGTGGGCGCCGTAGGTCCAGTCCAGTGCCGGGTGGCCCTGCCCCGTTTCCTTGTTGAGGTGGGTCAGCCCCTGGGCGATGTACCGGCCGACTCCCACCAGGGGGCCCCCGATGCCGTTGCCGTTGGGGTAGACATACCCGATGGCCAGCTGCCGGAAGGTCACCTTCTCTTCCGGGCGGTGCCGGACAAAGATCCCCTCGGCGTCGTGGTCCATATCCACCACGTTGGCCCGCAGGATCTGCGCCGCGTCACCGTAGGCGTTCTTCAGCAGGTCATCCGCCGCCAGGATCGCCGCGTTGCCGCTCATGAGCAGCCCCTTGGAGGCAACGGTCTGCCAGTCGTAGGGGTCGCGGTCGGTGTCGCACTCGAAGGCGACCTTGACCCGCTCCATGGGGAAGCGCAGCCGCTCGGCGATCATCTGGGCAACGGCGGTGTAGGTACCCTGGCCGTAATCGGTGAGGCTGATGTTGGCGGTTACCGTACCGTCCTCGTTCATCTTGATGATCACCGCCGTGGCGGTAAACGGCGGCATCGCCGGGGCTTTGTGCAGCCCCACCACGGACTTGCCGATCTTCCTGCCGGTCTTCGCCGCCAGCGCCTCTTCTTCCTTCGTGATCCCGCCGTAGCCGATCCGTTCCGCCGCAGTCTTGAGGCACGCGTCGATATCTCCGGTGTGGGAGGTGATCTTCTCACCGGTCAGGGTGAGCGAGCCGGGCTTGAGGGTGTTCTTGAGGCGGAAGTTCACCGGGTCCATGCCGATGGCGATGGCCACCAGGTCCATGTGGCGCTCCAGCCCCCAGAAGAACTCCACGTGGCCGAAGCCGCGGTAGGCGGTGCCGAAGGGTTTGTTGGTGTAGATCGTGTAGGCGTCCACTGTGGCGTTGGGGATCTCGTAGGGTCCCCCGGCGGAGTAGCCGGACGCGCGGGTCACGTTCACCGCGTAGTCCGCGTAGGCGCCGGAGTCCCAGTACATCGTCATCTGCTGCGCCAGGATCTTGCCGTCTTTGGAGACGCCCGTCTTGATGTTGTAGGTCAACTGGCTGCGGCAGGGGAGCAGGCTGAACTCCTCTTCCCGGGTAGCAGTGAGCTTTACCGCTCGGCCGCCGGCCAGTTTGGAGAGCACCGCTACCAGCGGCTCGATGCCGATTCCCGCTTTACCCCCGAAGCCACCACCGATATACGGAACCTGGACGCGGACGTTGCGGTGAGGCAACTTGAAGGCCACACAGAAGAGGTTTCGCAGGGTGAAGGGAGACTGGGCGCTGGACCAGATATCCACCTTGTCGCCACGACCCCACTGGACGATCGCCACGTGGGTCTCCATGGGAACGTGCTGTACCGACGGGTTGGTGTACTCCCGCTCGATCACCCACTCGCTCTCGGCAAACCCCTTCTCGATATCGCCCTTGCGCAGGCGGGTGTGGTTGGCGATGTTGGTCCCTGGTCTGGGGGTGAACGCCGCTTCCATATAGGAGTAGGACCCCAGGTCGGGGTGGACCAGCGGCGCGTCGTCCTTGATCGCTTCCTTGGGATAGAGCACCGGCTCCAGCTCCTGGTACTCCACCTTGATCGCGTCGATCGCTTTCTGGGCGATCTCCAGGGTGTCCGCAGCCACAGCCGCCACCGCCTCGCCGAAATGGCGAACCTCTTCGCGGGCCAGGATGTCCTTGTCCACCACGTACAGCCCCAGCTTGAAGTTCAGGTCCTTGCCGGTGACCACCGCACGAACCCCCGGCATCGCCGAGGCAGCAGAGGTATCGATAGAGAGAATTTTGGCCCGCGCGTGGGGACTCGTCTTGACCCGGGCGTAGAGCATCCCCGGGAGGATCATGTCGCTGACGTAGGTGGCGTCACCGGTAATCTTTTCCACCGCGTCGATGCGGCGTGTCTGTTTTCCAACGTGCTTCAGTTCCGAAGCGGGTATCTGGTCAAGCATTGTCGCCCCCTTTGGTGCGCTCGGCGATCTCGGCGGCGGCGCCGTTGTCCGCGGCGTCCAGGATTGCCTCAATAATTTGTTCGTAGCCGGTACAGCGGCAGAAGTTGCCCTCTATTCCCTCGATTACCGCGTGGCGGTCGGGGTGGGCGTTGCGGCGCAGCAGATCCTTGGCGCTCATGATCATCCCGGCGGTACAATACCCGCACTGCACCGCGTGGTGCTTGTCGAAAGAATCCTGAAGAATGGTGAGTGATCCGTCGGCGGCGGCCTCCCCTTCTATCGTTTCCAGCTTCGCGCCGTCCAGCTCTGCCGCCAGGACCAGACAGGAGTTCACCGCCTCGCCATTCATGATGACGGTACAGGCGCCGCACTCACCGGCGCCGCACCCTTCCTTGGTTCCGGTATATCCCAGGTCCTCCCGCAAAAAATGCAGCAGGGTGCGGTGCTCCAGCACCTCCCGTTCGAAGGGCTTTCCGTTCAGGGTAAATTTCACGTGCTTCATGCCGCTGCCTCCAGTTCTTTCATCAGGCGCTTGATGAAGATATCCACCATGAACGAGCGGTATTCTTTGGTGCACCGTACATCGTCGATAGGACTTATCATGCTCTGCGCCTTTTTCTGCACATCCTCCACCGAGGAGGTTGCCGCCAGGTCCGGCAGAAGTACCGGAGTGGGTGCCGCCGAGCTGATAGCGCAGCGGATGGTGTTTTCCTTGCGGACCATCGCCACCGCCACCACGCCCAGGTCGTGGCCCTTGATGCGTTTCAGTTTGTGATAGCCCCCAACGGCGCCCGCCCAGGTGGGGGGCACCACGATGCGGCTTACGACCTCGTCGGGGCGGATGAGGGTCCGTTTGACCCCGGTAATGAACTCGCTCAGGGGCATCCTGCGTTCGCCTGAAGAGGAAGCCAGCACCACCTCGCCGCCCAGGACCATCAGGGGTGAACCCATGTCACCGCAGGGGCTGGCAGTAACCACGTTGCCCACCATGGTGGCGCGGTTTCTCAGCTGAAAAGTCGCCAGCTCTTCCCCGGCGCTGCGAAGAACAGGGAAGTGCTCCCGCACTGCGGGATACTCCGTCAGGGTGTTGATGGTGACACAGGCCCCGACGCTGAGCCCTTCAGTCTTATCCCAGGAGATCTTCCCGAGTTCCGGGATCCCCTTGAGGTCCAGGACATGGGCCGGCTTGGCAACCCCGGCGCGGATAACCACGAAGAGGTCAGTGCCCCCGGAGAAGACCGCCGTCTTGGGCCCGTTCTGGGCCAGAAAATCCAGCGCCTCTTTCATTGAAGAGGGCCGGTGATATGAAAAATCGTGCAGCATGTACTACCGCTCCTTTCACGTTCCATAGCCGGACAAAAAACCTGGAAGCCGCCGCGACAGGCGCAACAACGCACAGGGTTCAGAGCCGACGTAAAAAGTATATCCCATTGTCCGTCGGTATCTACCCGTTGTCAACATGGAAAGGGGTTGGGTCAACGAACACTGAAGACGACATGTAAAAAAACCGAGTTATCACTCGTCGTTAAAATTGAGAGCGAAAATATCCTGCAGACGGGTCAGCGCGTCCTGCTCATCCGGTCCGTCGATGGTGATCCCCAGCACGTCGCCGCAGGCGGCCCCAAGGGAGAGAACCTCCATGATGTCCGTGGCATCCACCGTCTCGCCGCGACACTCAAACAGGATCCTGGAGCGAAACGTCTTGGTGGCCTGAACGATCAGCGCCGAGGGACGCGCGTGAATTCCTTTTGGGTTGGTCACTTCCAGTTGTGTGCGAATCATGCCTTTTCAAGAGAATAGACCGGACAACAACAGCGCATCAACACGGTTGTGCTTACCCCCCTACTTATCCCCTGCGGGACCTGACAGCTTCGGCGACGCCGAGACAGCGGTCGCCCACGTGCTCCAGGTGAGCGATGATATCGATAAAGGTGAGCTCCCCGCGAATATCGGCGTCGTCCTGCTTCTCCAGCACGTTTCTGGATCGCTTCTTCAGACGGTCCCTCACCTTGTCGATCGCTTCCTCCATCTGGTTGGCAACCCCCCAGTCCGGGTGATCGATGTTGCCCTCCAGGAACTCGCTGATGTACTTCAGGAAATCCAGGATCTGCGCGGTGAACGCGAACAGTTCGTCCCGGCTTTCCTGGTGGAACCGGTACTGCTTACGGTAGCTGCGATCGATCAGGCGCATCGTCTTGAAGCAGTCGTCCCCGATCAGCGCCAGTTCCTGGGCGATACGCTGCTGCTGGTGAATCTGCTCCGCCTGGGCACGACTGCAGGGAAGCTGGACGCTCCGGGTGAGGACGTGAGAGACCTGCTCTTCCTGGAGACGAACCGCCGCGCGCAGTTCCAGAAGACGCTCCGTCGCTTCCTGCAATCCGTCTTCAACCTGGGTAACGTTGATCACGTGGAGCAGCATCTCGTAGGCGCGACCCGCCATCGCAGCCAGAGCGGAGCGGGTAAGAACGAGATTTGCGTCCAGCGACTCCGGCAGCGTCGGGGAGAGGTAATGAATCGGATGTTCCTGCTCGTCAGGATGATCCGGCACCACGCGACGGGCAACCCGGGCAATCAGACCCTGCAACGGAGCCAGAACGGGGACCGCCATCAGGTGCACTGCCCCGGGCAGCAACGCCAGCCGCAGCAGCCCGTCGCCGAACTCCGGAAGAACCCACCACAAAGCAAGCGCGAGGATCGTTGCCGCCAGGCTGTACAACAGGTGATGCACCGCGGTACGCCGAGCTCCCCGGGCAAGCTCCCGGGCCGCAAGAAAACCGGTCGCGGTGACGCCCAGCATCGCCCCGGCAATCCCCATCGCCGCCACATCTGCGGTGAGCCACCCCTGGGAAAAAAGCGAAATCGCCAGAACAAACGGCCCCAGAGACGAACGCAGCAGCGCCGCCAGAATCACACCGCTCACCCACCCTGCAACTGGGCTCGCCGTACGTGCGATCGCAACCGCGGGGGCCCCCGGTGCGGGAAAGAGCCCCGCCAGCGCCAACGCCAGCATCATCAGAGCAACCCCGGTGAGCACCTTTCCCTGGGCGTAGTTGTTGAACGACACCCCCGCCCGCAACGGTACCGTCAACGCTGCCACTACCAGCGAAGCTTCAAACAACCCGGGGAGCGGCATAACCAGGGCCACCACCGCCGGGAACAGGGCAGCTCCCAGGTTGATCCCAAGAGTAGCCCACAGGGGATCACGACTCTCAAGCGAGACCAGCTGAACCAGCCCCGACGATGCCGATCCCGAAGCCGCCCCGAGGAGCAACCCCGCCCGAAACCGCCGCAGCTCCTTTCCCGTTCCGGAACCACTGAGGTCCGCCCGGAATCCAGGACCCACCAGCCGCACTGCCGCCCCGGAGACGAAATGCAGCCCCGCCAGAAAGAGTGCCGTCAGCCCCAGGTGCATCAGCACAGAAAACGCTCCCGGGAGTACTCCCGCAGGAACGCCCGGAACCGTTTTCGGTGTCCAGGCATCCGCAGCGCCGTATCAAGGTAGTTCCCGTTGTCGGTGAACTTGATGTCACCGGAAATATCCAGATAGGTATGAGCCGACTCCACCGTCACGATGTACGGAGCGGCGGCTTTACTCACCAGCAGGTAATTCAGGATGATATTGCCGGTGCGGTGGTTGCCCTCCAGAAAGAGCTGCGGGCGGCTCAGCATCCGCGAATAGAACCCCGTGGCCAGATGCCAGGGGTTGGTTTCGTTACGGTTCTTCAGAACCCACGCCTTGATCTCGCTGATCTGGCGTAGAAAGCTGCGCCTCGTCTCCTGAAGATGCTGAAAGTAGAGTTTTCTGGTCACCGGGTCGGTACCGCACAATACCAGATGATTGAGCTCCAGCAGGCTGTGCAACCCCGCCGGGGTAAACAGGTCCATTTCCTTGGCCAGCAGGTCATTGAGGTACCGGTACGCTTCGGTGATGTTGACGACCATCTCCAGGGTGAGCTCCTCCCGCCGGATCGAGAGTCGATCGTTGATCCGGGGAAACTCGCTCTGAAACGCATCAAGAGAGTCCGAGATTGCCTGAATATCAAAATGGTTCCGCATGCACGGTATTCTAACTGAAAAACCCCGAAAGGTACTCCTGGGTACGCTCTTCTTTGGGAGAAGAAAACATCTCTTTGGTGGGGCTCACCTCAACCACCTCTCCCAGATAGAAGAACGCCGTGTAGTCGCTGACCCGGGCTGCCTGCTGCATGTTGTGGGTCACGATGACGATTGTCACCTGATCCTTGAGGTGCTGGATCAGCTGCTCGATGCGCATCGTGGCGTTGGGGTCCAGCGAGCTGGTGGGCTCGTCCATGAGCAGCACCTCAGGATCCACCGCCAGCGCCCGGGCAATGCACAGGCGCTGTTGCTGTCCACCGGAGAGGCTTCCGCCGGGGCTCTTGAGGCGATCCTTCACCTCGTCCCAGAGGGCCGCGTCGCTGAGGGCCTTCTCTACCGCCTCGTCCAGGACCTCTTTCTTGCGGATCCCCACCAGTCGCAGCCCGGCGATCACGTTCTCGTAGATCGACTTGGTGGGAAAGGGGGTGGGCTTCTGAAAGACCATCCCGATCTTGCGCCGGATGAGAACCGCGTCCATGGCCGGCGCGTAGATATCTTCGCCGTCAAGGAACGCCGACCCGGTCACCTCGATATCGCTGCCCAGATCGTGCATGCGGTTCAGCGCCC
>SKHA01000222.1 GCA_007117185.1 Spirochaeta sp.
GAGAACCACTGGGGAAACCCGCCGGCGGCGCGGTTCTCCAGGATAATGTAGGCGATACCGCGGTAGACGATCATCGTCGAGAGGGTGACGATGACGAAGGACAGCTCCTTGAAGCGAACCATAAGCAGCGCGTTGAACGCCCCGGCGAGTACCCCGGTGAGCAGACACAGAAGCATGGCCAGGGGCATTGGCACGCCCAGGTTAAAGGCAACTGCCATAATCACCGCCGAGAGGGCCACCGTTGACCCCACGGAGATATCGATCTTGCCAAGGATGATCACCATCATCATCGGAAAGACGATAAATGCCTTATCAAGGAACGTCGCAGGGGTACGGATAAAGGTTCCCCAGGAGAGAAAAAACGGCGAGATGATGGTGTTTCCGACGATGACCAGGGCGAGAACAGCCACAAGCAGCCATTCCCACTGCAGGAAGAACTCCTTCCAGTTCCAGGAACGTTCAATTTCGATGCGCATTTCCGCCATCTTCGTGGGTCTCCTTATATCACCCGGCGCCGCAGGGCGTTCCGTTCCGTATTTCGTTGCACCATCACGTTGGTCAGCACCGCCAGCAGCACCACCGCGCCCTGGATCGCCATCTGCCAGAATGGCGAAACGTTGATCAGGGGCAGCGCGTTGGCCAGAATCCCGAACATGATCGTTCCCAGGAGCAGCCCCGAGAGTCGACCTACCCCACCGTTGATGCTCACCCCACCGAGGATGCACGCGGCGATGACCTGCAGCTCGTAGGCCACGGCGGTATCACCCTGGGCGGAGGCAAACTTGGACACCCACAGCACCCCTGCCAGTCCGGCAAGGCCACCCATGATGGTGTAGACCAGAAAAACCAGTCGTCGCCGGGGGATACCGGATATCTCTGCGGCGTCCGGGTTTGACCCCACCGCGTAGATCTGACGCCCCGTTCTGGTGTGGTTGATGAACCACCACGCCACCACGTATACCAGAATCGCGATAAAGATGAGGTTGTTGATTCCCAGGGTTCTGCCGGTGGCGATCGCTTTAAAGCTGGTGGACATCTGGTAGGAGCTGACCCAGCGTCCTCCGGAGACCACGTAGGTCAGTCCGCGAACAACGTTCATCATGCCCAGGGTGGCGATGATGGGCAGCACATCGAAACGGGCCACCAGCAAGCCGATCACCATTCCCACAAGTGCGCCGATCATCGTTCCCAGGGCAATGGCCGCTGCCGGGTGGATCCCGGGATTTCTGAACACCGTCAATGAGGTGATCATTCCGGCGAAGGCAATGGTGGAGCCGATGGAGAGGTCGATACCCCGGGTAACCAGGACCAGCATCATCCCAACCGCCAGAATACCGAGGATCGCCGTGTTGGTGAGGATTGCCGTGAGGTTGCGTACGGTAAGGAACGCAGGGTTGCGCACCTGAATCAGTACCGCCAGCAGAATGATGAACAGGAGCAGCCCCAGTTCCCGCAGGTTCTCCGTCAGGACGATCTTCCGCTCAGCCACGGGGCACCTCAGCTTCCTCGGTAGCCATCGCTGCGCGCAGGATGTCCTCCTGGGTTGCCCCGGCGGTTTTCATTTCCGCGGTGACCCGCCCCTGACGCATCACCACGATGCGGTCGCTCATTCCCAGCACCTCCGGCATTTCCGACGAGACGAAGATGATGCCGTAGCCCTGCTCCGCCAGTTCGCCAATAATCTCATAAATCGCGGCCTTGGCCCCTACATCCACTCCCTTGGTGGGTTCATCAAGGATGATCACCTTGAGGTTTCTCCCCAGAATCTTGGCAACCACGACTTTCTGCTGGTTCCCCCCGGAGAGTGCCGACGCGCGGGTGAAAATACTGGGAGCGCGGACGTTCAGCTTTGTCGCCAGTTTCCCCGAAGTTACCCGTTCCTGCCGGTCGTCCAGCCACCCCATACGGGAAAGGTTCTTCAGCGAAGGAAGGGTAATATTTCGACCTATCTCCCATTCCAGAATGAGTCCTTCCAGCTGCCGGTCTTCGGGCAGACAGCCAATACCAACCCGCAGCGCTTCCATCGGGTCGCCCACGTTCACAACCTTTCCATCCAGAGCGATCTGCCCTGCATCAGGAGGGTAAATTCCGTAGAGGGACTCGCACACCTCGGTGCGTCCCGCTCCCACCAGCCCGGTGAGGGCAACGATCTCGCCCTTATGGACACTGAAGGAGACGTCCTGGAAAAACCCGGTTCGGGAGAGGCTCTCCACCCGCAGGACCTCCTCACCGATGTGTACCTCCCGCTTGGGAAACATCTGGGCGATCTCCCGGCCCACCATCGCCACGACCAGATCGTGCTGGGTGAGGTCCGCCGCGGGCCACGTCCCTACGTGGCGGCCGTCCCGGAACACCGTTACCCGGTCCGCCAGACGCCAGATATCCTCAAGGCGGTGGGAGATGAAGATGATGCCTACCCCGGCGTCCCGAAGCCCCTCGGTGATCCGGTACAGCTCGTCGCTCTCGTGCCGGGTCAGCGCAGCGGTGGGTTCGTCCATGATCAGAATCCGGGCGTCCGCAGAGAGCGCCTTGGCAATCTCCACGATCTGCTGTCGAGCCACCGAGAGGTTTCCCATCCGTTCCCGGGAGGAAAAACCCGCGTCCAGCTGATCCAGCAACCGCTGGGATTCACCGTGCATGGCCACCCAGTCAATCCGACGGGTCAGTGGTTTGATCTTCTCGTGGCCCATGAAGATGTTCTCTGCCACCGTCAGGTCCGGGTACGCCGTCACGTGCTGGTAGATCGCGGCGATACCGGCGTGGCGGGTCTCCCGGGGGTTATGGAAGACGGTGGGATTTCCCTGCAGGATGATCTCTCCCTGGTCAGGGGCGTGTACACCGGTGATAATCTTGATGAAGGTGGACTTTCCGGCGCCATTCTCCCCCATCAGACAGTGAATCTCACCGGGTTTCAGGTCGAACTGGACGGTGTCCAGCGCCTGCACACCCGGAAATGCTTTGGAGATCTGCCGCAGCTCAAGTATCGGCTGGTCGCTCACTGCCGTCAGTCCTGATAGAACATCTCGTCCAGCGGGAAGACCCGGGGCGAGTTGTCGGGGTTTGTTTCCATCAGGTCTGCCATATAGGCCCACCATTTCTGCACCACTTCCGTATCGGCCAGCCGGTCCGCCTGGTTGTGTTCAGTCACTTTCTGACTGGCGTACAGCGTGTCGGTGCGTGGATCCAGGTAGATCACGTAATCGCGCACGCCGGCGTCCTGCAACTGGCGAACCAACTCAGGCCAGATCTCGTCGTGACGTTTCTTGTACTCCTCCCGGTTGCCCGGCAGCAGTTGCATTGCAAAGCCAACCCGTTTCATTTCGGCATCCCCTCCTCAGCAGACTCGTGTCACCGGTACACCCGCAAGGGCCCCGAACTTCTCGATTCGTGAGGCGATGTGCCCCACCCCAATGGCGCAGTGATGGGACGGTCCCAGCCGAGACCATCGCTCGATGAACTCCCGTGGCGGCAGGGAGAAACGGTAGCGACTGTTGGTATTGCCGATGTTCAGAACGGGACCGGCAACGCTTTCGCCCTCGGCCACGATCATGTAGACGCCCTGGGGCCCTTCGCAGACCGAGAGCAGCGTCACCGGCCCGTGCTTGACCGACATTTGAATTGAGAGCCCCTTGCCGGGCTTTCCGTGATACACCGGCAGCGGAACCAACCCCACCGCCCCCTCGGCTATCGCGAAGTGGGCGGGGCCGTCGTGACCGAGCATGATGATATCCTCGTTGAAATCCATCGCGTAGAACTCGGAGAAGGATCCACCAGCGCCAAAGCTGTCCATGATCTTCATCGCCTGAGCGTTTTTAATCTCGCACTCCCCGGCTACCGGTACGTGCTTGCCTGTCAGCAGGGTGTTGCCGGCAATCACCGAGGTGACGATGCTCTCGTGGTTGGAACCGGGAGCACCCTCGTAATAGTAGGCCAGCGAGCCGAGCTGATGTTGCGCTACCAGGTTGTCCAGAGCGACAGAGGTGCGCGCCGCCCTCTCCAACTCGTCACTGTCGCACTCCGGCGACACCTCAAAGGCGTCGTTGAACTCCTGCAGCTTCGTCTGAACCTCACGGGCGCTGACCGCGTCCCGCAGTACCGCCAGTTCGTCTATCTCGATGAGGTCCACGTGGCCACCGAACGCACCGATCTGCGCGGTCACGTTGGTATATACGTCAAGCATTCCGGCGTAGTAGTGACCCATTACCCCCAGCCGGTTGGTCCGCATCGTCTTCAGTACCCGAGCCGCCTCAACCCATCCGGCAAGCTCGGTGGAGGTTCGCGCCTCTCCAAGGTAGCCGGTAACCAGGTGATACTCGATCCCCGCGCGGTTGAAGACAGATGCAATTTCCGGAACGCAACAGGCCTGACAGTGGGCCAGCCACTCTCCGGTCATCACCCCGCGGTCACCGATGCGGTTGAACCCGTCGTAATCGATAGCCGGGACGGGCTGGATGTTCAGGACGATAACCGGAACCCCCGTCTCCTGGACCACCGGAAGGACGGTTGATGAGAGCGCATAGGTGGAGATATACAAAAATATAACATCAACTTGCTGTCTGCGAAAGAGCGACGCTACGGCTCTGGAGCGCTCAGGGTTATCCACCAGGCCTGCATCTACCAGTTCCACCTGACCAAGCGCACCGATCTCTTTACTGATCTGCCGCTGATAGCCCTCAAGACGTTCCTTGAGACCCTTGAACTGCGGCCAATAGGTATCAAGACCGATCCCGAAGACACCAACATTGAGATTTCCATTACTGCCCAAAACGTACGTCCTCCACGTCTTCCACGCTAAATCCACTTTGCTGATCCGCAAATGGACAAAAACAGGTAAGTGATATACTTTTTTTCAATGGACACTCCGGTAGTTGAGAAAAAGAACAGCTTTTCACGGTATCTGCCGGTAAACCCCGAAGCGCTGCGCTGGGAGATTCACTGTAACGACGCCGGGTACTCCCACGTTCCCCCGGGAGCCACCTACCCCCTGGTGCCGGAGGACCACCCCAGGGACTTTGCCGAAACGGTGGTGACCGGGCGGGTCCTCACGGAGTTTCAGGTAGTCCTGATCACCGCCGGGCGCGGGGTCTTCGAGTGCGACGGCTACCCTGCCACAGAGATCCACGCCGGGGACGTGATGATCCTCTTCCCGGGGGTGCGCCACGCGTACCACCCCGTTCGCGAGACCGGCTGGCACGAGTACTGGGTGGGGTTCTCCGGGGAACACGCGTTCCGGTTGTGGCACAATGGTCTGTTCTCGCCGGTACGGGCGGTTCACCGTATTGGCCTCAGCGCGGAGCTGCTCGCCGATTTCGAGCAGATCATCCGGCTGTGCCGACAGCAGACCCCGGGGTTTCAGGTACGCCTTGGCGCGCTGGTCCTGCAGCTGCTGGCTCACATCCACGCGATTGAGACCTCTTCGCGCACCAGCCTTGAAGACAGCGAGCTGGTGTACCGGGCTCGTCAGATCATGCAGTCGCATGTTGAAACGGGGATAACCGTAGAAGAGATCGCCGCGGAAATAGGGGTCAACTACACCCGGCTGCTGGAGTTCTTCCGGCAGTACACCGGTCTGACCCCGTACCAGTACTTTCTGCAGATGCGGGTCCATCGGGCCAAGGAGCTACTTCAGGACCAGAAGCTCTCCATCAAGGAGATTGCCGCACGACTCACCTTCGAGAATCAGTACTATTTTTCACGACTCTTCCGCCGCAAGACCGGCATGACTCCCACCCAGTGGCGCACAAACGGCGCTTTCAGCGGGTAAACTGCACCACCCACGAGACACCGTCACGGTCGTCTACCACGGCGGTACCTTGGAGCTGTGTAGCCAGGGCGTGGACGACTGTCAGACCGAACCCAGTGGCCTGCGCCGGGAGCCCGCCAGGGCCGTTGTCCTTTACGGTGATCGATATCACCTCGGACTGGCAGGTCACTCCAACGGACAGCGTGCCTCGGGACGGGTCCGGAAAGGCGTACTTCATCGCGTTGGTTACCAGCTCGTTGACGATTAATCCAACGGTAGTTAACCGTTTCGCGTCGAGCTCGCACCCTTCGCCCAACCCCGCTGTATCAACCTTCAGGGCATCACCTCCGGGGAAAAGGGCAACTATGCGCACAACCAGATCCTGAAGGTACGCGTCGAGCGTCCCTGATCCGTGGGTTTCGCTGCGGTAGAGCTGGTCGTAGAGCACCTCCATGCTCTTGAAGCGACTCTGGGCATCCTTGACTGAAGACCCCTGCATGTTCAGCAGACTGGACATCGTCTGCATCGTGTTCTTGATGCGGTGTTGCACCTCCCGCAGAAGTGTCTCCTGATGGCTGATCAGTTGACGGTTGGCGGCCTCGATTTCCATCCGGGCCAATAACATGCCCACCATATCTGCAAACAGTTCCGCAGCCGGGATGTTGGTCAACGTCGTCCCAAGACGAAAGAGCAGGGTCAGGTCCCCCTGAGTATGGTCATTCATCATCGTCCTGACCACGGCAACCGGACCGATGTCGAAAATTGAGGCTACCATCGTGCTGAGATTCGCGCTGAGGCCTCCCTTCGCAAGGTCCGCGATCGATGAGAAAATGGTGGTCTTCGCGCCAGATAACCGCTCTTCCCGTACCGGGTTGTGAGGCCAGTGTCTGCCCACAAGGGGGACCCCCAGGACCTCCGTCGCCCGTTGCAGGTGACGTGACGTCCCGGAAGAGGCCACGGTGGAAAAGTCTTTGCCTCCTGGATCCACCACGTTCAGGACGGCGTAGGCAGCACCGGAAATCTCCCGGATCAGGTCTGTTATCCGTTGGTAGTCCACGCTATCCAGGGTATATTGCTGAAGTTCTCTTGCCGCAGTGACAAGCAAATCCTGGTTCCGTCCCAATTGAACTCGTTCAGTGATATCCACGGCGGATCCGACAAGGTAACTCACACGGCCGGTTTCCGGTACCGGTGTAAGGGTTGTTTTCCATGTTCGCGTACCTGTCGGAAAGGTGAGCGTTTCCTGATACGACAGAAAACTGCCCGTCTCGACGCAGCGTCGGTACTTCTCCTCAACCGCTTCGGCGTCTCGTTGCCCAAGGATTTCTCCCGGAGTCTTGCCGCGAAACTGCTCTTCACTGATCCCGGTAAGTATCTGGTGAGCACGGTTGTTGCGGAGGAACCGGAACGATCCATCTTCGTTGACGGCAACCAGAAACAGCGCATCCTGAGAGGCGTTAAAAATCGTCTCGTACTCGCTGCTTTTGCGGCGAAACCGACTCTCAGCAGTCTTGCGGTCAGAGATATCACGGACGGTGGAGAGGATAAACTGCGATCCCGACTCCTCAAAGAGGTAGGCACTCACCTCAACGGGAATGGCCACACCGTCACGCCGAAGGTTCTCCGTCTCGAAGGTGAGACGCCCCGCTTGAGCCAGTTCGGCGGCGTGGGTGGGAATCTCCTGTGCTATGTCGGGGGGAACAACGTCTGCCGGGGACATCGTCAGCATCTCTTCACGGCTGTATTGCAGCATCTCACAGGCTCGATCATTTACCTCAACGTTGCGCCCGGGGACGCCGTCGCTGTTAAGGCGATGAACGATGATCGCGTCGTTGGAGCGATTAAAGAGCATTCGAAAGCGTTCGTTCACCCGGACCTGATCGGTCATATCCCTGGTAATCGTCGTCAGGTTTGTGGCCTCGCCGGTTTCGGGATCCTCCGTGAGAAAGAGGTCGTAATACACGGGAATCGCGTCCCCGCTGCGAAAATGCCTCAATCGGAACTCCCCGGACCAACGACCTGTCTCCATCACCGCAGGTATGATCGTCTGCTCCACATAATCGTGGTCTTCGGGTAAAAAGTAGTCCAGAATATTCGTCTGGCGGACTTCGTCATCGTCCCGCAGTCCGACCATCTTTTTTCCAGCCGGATTGACGAAAAATGCCTTTGTCTGCAGGTCCGCCAGTCCGATAAAGTCGGCGCTATGCAGGATCACCTGAGCCAGACGCCAGCTCTCCATTTCTTTTTCCCGCGCTTCAGTGACATCAGTGAAAACTCCGGCGCAGTATCCTATGCGGGGACAGTACAGGTGGGCGCGATAATGCCGCTTCAACTCGGATGAGAATCCGCCGACCGTCTCGGGTACCCCGGTCTTTGCGACCCTACCAAGACTGTCAAGCCAGAGATCCTCAGTACCAGGGAACAGCGTTCGCGCATTCTGACCAACCAACGCCTCGCGAGGCAGATTCACCCGCTTCAGGAAAACGTCGTTTACCTCAATAAACCGGTAGTCCACTGGATTACCGGTATGGTCAAACGAAACCTCATGCAGGGCAAATGCGTCGGGCATGTGTTCGAAAAGACTTTCGAAGCGCCGTTCCGATTCATTCAAGCGAAATGCCATGCGTATCGACGCGTCCAGCACAGTAACACCGGAGTTCTTGACAACGTACCCGAACGAGGTGATCGCCTGGGTCTTCTCGACGGTCTGGCGGTCGGTGTGGGAGGAGAGGAAGACGATCGGCAACTCCCGCTGCTGGAGTATCAGTTGTGCCGTCTCGCTGCCGTCCATGCCGCTTCCCAGGTCGATATCCATCAGAACCAGTTGAACTGCGGCGTCGTTTCTTACAACTTCAAGAGCCTTTTCACCGCTGATTGCGTGGACAACCCGGTAGCCATACTGCTCAAGGGCCGCCTTCTCGGCCATCGCGATGATCGGTTCGTCTTCAACCAGGAGGATCTTTATTCCATGCACCACGATATTCTACACAAATTCCGTAGCGGTGCAATTGCAAGATTTGAATCACCGGGGGTTACGGGTTATAATGGAAAACGTTATGAAAAAGCGTATCGTTATGTCTGCTGCCATCGCCGTCGTTGCGGTGGGTGTACTTTCTGCCCAGCTGGGTTCCAGACCGGCGGGGTTTACCGTTCACCACAGTGAAAGCATGCCCCTTTCGTTTTATTATCCCTCATCGTGGTTTGCTGGCGAACAGGACGGTAACCTGCTCATCGTGAACCGTCAGTCCCTCCTTGAGAGTTCACCCATGGAAGCTCCAGAGGTTGGGCCGGGTGATGCTTTTCTGGTGATCGGAATCCTGCCGTCATTTTTCATGGAGATGATGGGCATCCCCCTGGATGACGTCTCAGCCATACTGGAGGTGATGTTTTCCCAGATGGTGGCCGACAGCAGCGGAAACATCGGTAACGAACACCAGGAGATCATTAATTTCCAGGGCCGCGCCGTCGCGGCCATCGCCTTCGACGACGCCAGTCAGGCTGCGTCGGGAACGTTCTTTATCAGCCATGAGCAGGATGACGTGATTATCTTCGCGGTGGCCTACGGACTCAGGGCGACCCTTGACGCTGAACGCCGACAAATGGCGCAGATCGTGTCCAGCGCCGAGTTCACCGGAGATATGACCAATCTCATGCAATAGCAGCTGGGCCAAAGAGCTCGGCGGCGTCACCCTTCGGGAACTGACCGAGTGGCTGGCGTCAGAAGGAGGCGTGGAACGGGAGCCTCTGCACTTCCACGAGGACCGGTGGTCGGCGACAATCACCGAACTGCCCCCTCGCCGTCTCGGATCGCTTTCGGTGAACCGCATCGGGTTGCGGTTCGAGGGGGAGGACGGGGAGCTTGAGCGTCTCAAGAGCGTGCTGGAGCGCAAGATGACCAGGATCGGCGGGTAGCGCGCCGGCGCCAATGGTGGTTCCTGTGGAGAATCACGGCAATTCAGCAGAACGGCCGCACAGAGCGCAAGGACTACTCCTGCCCGGAGTCCACGCAGGGGCTCTGGTCGAACACCAGAATCGTTTCAGGAGATCGATCAAGAGTTCGTACGCTGGACCAAACCGGTGCGTTCGTTCGTCTACAGTGTATGCTACAGTTGAAGTGATACCCGCCGGATACCCGGCGGTGTTGTTTGTTAACCGTTACCCTGTAACGGTTTAGGTAGCATCTCCTGGGGGAATTGAACCCCCGTTGCCGGGATGAAAACCCGGTGTCCTAACCACTAGACGAAGGAGACATATGGATGCGATGCGGAATGTAGCGCCAAATGACGGTACTCGTCAAGACGGTTCCGCGATGAGCCGCACTGGGTTCGAACCAGTGACCCACGCCTTAAAAGGGCGTTGCTCTACCAGCTGAGCTAGCGGCCCGAGTTAACAGGGCATACCCTATCGACACCGGCCGTGGATGTCAAGGCTGGATCAGGGCTGGAAGACTGGAGGATCAATACTGCAGCGCAAACTCCAGGGCAGATCCACCCACCGGGCGGTCGCCGGGGTAGCGTCCAAACTCCTGCCGGTAGATCGCGTAGTTGACCCGGAGCACACCGAGATTGACACCGAATCCGGTGGTGACGTAGCCCTGATTGATGCCCAGGCGCAGGTCGAAGAAGCTCAACAGACGCAGCTCCGTGCCCATGTGCAACCGGGTCCAGTAGGACCGAGGGCGTTCGCGATCCTGATCGGTGGTGAGAAATGCGTCGCGAATTTCGAAGTGGATGCGTGGATCGACAATCGAACCGATTGCTCCCAGATCAGGATCCCAGGCAGCACCGAAGCTCACCTCCAGCGGGGTTATGTAGTCCCGGGTCAGGTCCTCTGACGCTGTGCCGGGCAGCCCGCCTGACGACAGGGCGTCCAGGATCTCGTTCATGGTGTTGCTGGAGTAACGCATGTTGGTGTTCAGCAGGTTTCGTGCCTGAACTCCGACGGTGACCGGACGCCAGCGAGCCATCAGACCGGCATCGAAAGCGACTCCCCACCCGTTGAGGGCGCGCAGCGTATCCAGCAGTTCCGGTTGGTCCTCCTCGTCGCCGCCGGTATCCACACCCAGAAAGGTAGAGATCAGGTTGGCCGCCGTCTCTGAGGTCACAAACGAGGTGATCCGCAGGGTGGGACGCAATGCGCCACCTACCGACAGCTGTACCGGTCCCAGGTCAAAGGGCTGGGCGTAGCCGATGGCGAAGGAAAACTGTGCGTTGATCTCCCCTTCAAGACCCAGAGGAAACGTCTCACCATAGAGAAAGCTGTCCAATCCCAGGTTCATTCCAAAGCCCAGACCGTTACCGGCCCAGCCAAGGCCCAGGCTCGTGCCCAGTCCAAAACCGTTGGTGGTGAACTGGTCCCGCAGGGAGGTGAGAATGGGGTTGTCATCTTCGTCTTCCGTCTCTGTCTCGTCGGCGCTGAACGCTCCGATGGTGGAAAGAAGGAGATCCGGTCGTGAGTGGACCCATACCGTGTATGAGGGAAGCACCAGTTCCGGTTCGGGAGTGAATCCCAACCCCGCCGGGTTCTGAAAGAGCCCGGCGTATCCGGTAGCGGTAACTCTGGAGGAGCCTCCCTGAGCCATGACGGTGGGGTTCATCGGCTGGAACTCCCGCTGTTTTACCGGATCCGCTGCAAGGGTAAACCCGCCTCCAACGCAGAGAAGGACGGCAAGCAGGAGCACCCGCCGCGGTGTGGACAGAAACGTGGTTGCATCAATCACCGTTGTTGAACACTCCATCAAGCCCGGCTCCGCCGAGGATGTTACTGAGGGGGGAGCCCTCTTCCAGAATATCGTCAAACCCCGTGGTATCCAGCTCGTCCTCATCGTCAGGGTTGGCCAGGCTTGCCGCCAGTCCATCGGCTCCACCGTTCGTAGCGGCAAGTTGTTTTACCGCAATTGCCACCGCAGCGTTCTGGGCTACCGACCCGAGGTTGGTTCCATCTGGTGGATCATCCCCACCCAGGGTGGTGCCGAACGCCTCGTAAGCATCGGCCGCAGCGATGTAGCTTTGCAGGATCGCCTCAATAGCCGCAGCGTCTCCCTGGGCACTCTCGGGGATGATCGCGTCCAGAAGCCCTACCGGATCTCCCAGGGGGTCGTCGCCACCATCAGCAAAATACGACACCAGGTTGTTGGTCGTCTCACCGGCATCGGTTCCGCGGAGGTTCACGTCTGCCGCCAGGAGCGCCGCCCGCTGCCGCGTCTCCACTTCCACATCGTCAGTATTACTATAGACGGAAGCAAGCGAGTCAGTAAGCTGACTCCGTGACTCCGGGGTGAGATCGCGGAAAAACCGCGGGCTGCCGGCCGCGTCGGTGAGATCAGCGATGAAGCTGTCAGCCTGATCAGCCGGCACGCCATCATCACCGGAGTAGCGCCCGAGAATTGAGTCTGCGCTGGGAGGACCGTCAAACTGCTCAAAAAGATTACCCTCAAGAAAAGGAATCATGCACGATGACGCCAGCATCACAGCAAGAGAGACGATCGTTATGTTCCAAAGACGTGTTACACCCATACTCGCCATCCTCCGTAGTATCGGCAAATATAGCACAGAACACCAGTCCTCACCGGAGATGGAACGATTACCGGATCAGTTGCTTTGTTATCCCTGGAGACGGTCAAGGGCCCGGCGTGCATCAAGAAGGTTGGGGTTGCGCTGCAACGCCTGTTCATAGGCGGCGCGGGCAAGGGGGATGGAGCCAGCCATCTCCCGGGCAAAGCCAAGACGCATCCACCAGTTTGCCGGGGTTGCCAGGTGATGAACCGCTTTGGTCAGGGCCATATCGGCGTGGTTGTACTCCTCGAAACGCAGGAACACCTCCCCCATCAGGTAGTAAACCTGGGCGATGTAGCGCCCCTGCGGTGCGATGGTGGCGTATTCCTGCAGAAACTGCAGCGCCTGCAGATGGTTACCCAGTCCGTAATGTGCCTCAGAGATGATGTGCAGAACCCGATGGTCAAAACGACTGACCCGCAATGCCTGCTGAGCGTACTCCAGAGCCTGGGAAAACCGTCGCAGCTCCAGAAGGCTCCACCCCAGCACAACGTAGGAATCAAGATTGGACGGGTTATCCCGAAGTTCCTGAAGGGTGACCTCAACGGCCTGTTCATACGACCCCTGACGGTATAGAACCAGTGCATCCGGACGGGTTTGTCCGTGCAACTGCGGCGAGAGAAACACCACTGCAGCCAGTGCAGCCAGAGCTGCCCGACGGAATAGTGCGGGGTTCATCCTGAAACGTCCCCCGCCGCTTCAGACGGGAGCATCGTGCAGGTCCCCTGCAGTACCCCTCCGCTCTGAACGATGAGGTCCGGGGTGGTGATATTGCCGGTGATCGTCGCACCGTCGAACAGTTCTATCCGCTCCGTGGCGACAAGGTCTCCAGTGACGCGACCTTTTACGGAGATCCGTGAAGCAGCTACGTTGGCCTGCAACTGCGCCGAAGCGGAAATGTAGAACTCTGACTGGGAGCGCACTTCTCCGGCAAGTTTGCCCTTGACCAGGAGGGGATCGATGAACTCGACGGTACCGTCAAACTCGAAGTCTTCCGCGAGAACAGTTGTCAGTTCCGACTCGTCGATGGTTCGTACCCGAAGCTCTGCCATGAATGTTCAAATTAGCGCGCGGCGCCAAGTGAGTCAAGACTGCCTCCGCAGCAGCTGCCGGCCTGGGGAACCCGGGGATCACTCAAGGAGCTGTTCAGTCTGCCGCAACGCCTCTGAAAAGCGCTGGCGCATCTGGCGGGTATAGGGATTGAAGCGTTGCAGGTCCTGAAAGAGTTGCACCGGATCGTTGCAGGTCTGCTCCATCACCTGAAGCAGACGAGTATACCCCAGGGTCCCGATTTCGCTGGGGCTCAGCTCCATCGCCTTGAGCACCCGACCGACCAGGTGGGTCACCCCCTGTGTCAGCGCCGCTTCGCGGTCATGATCGGCGGGAGACATGGGAATCACGTTCATGCCCAGACGTGTGAATGCCTGGTTCAACCGGTGATAGCGCTGCAACCGGTCGCGAACGGGCCAGACGATCATGGGCAGCAGATCGCTGCGCTCCCGGGCTGAATCCGGCCCGAACATGGGGTGCGTAGCGATAATGTCAACGTCCCGGGGAAGGATGTCCACCATCTGTTGAACCGGAACAGTCTTCACCGAACAGGTATCCACAACGGTAGAGTCCGGGCGCAGCAACGGGGCGATCTGCCTGAGAACCTCCGGCATGGCGGAAATGGAAACGGTGAGAAACACGACGTCCGCTGCAGCCAGAGCGTCTGCCAGCGGCACCTGCTTGACCCCTTCAGGAAGACTGAGGGATTCACGACGACTGGTACCCAGCACCGGCCATTGCCGACTGAGAGTACGTGCCCAGAACAGGCCGAAACGGCCCAGCCCCACAACGGCGACGCGATGTATTTCTCCGTTTCCCGTGGTTTCCACAACGCAAGTATGCCGGGAATCGGTGGTCAACTCAAGTTACATTTTCCGCAATCTATGCTACCCTTGGATCAGACAATAAAACCCAAACCTTTTGAGGAGTTTCCATGAATTTCGTTGAGACGATGAAAGCCCGGGCGCAGCAACTGAAGTACACTCTGGTCCTGCCGGAAGGTACGGAGCCACGTACGCTGCAGGCCGCGCGAACACTTGTTGACCAGGGTCTGGCCGGAACGGTCTGTCTCATCGGCACCGAAGCAGCTGTTACCGCAGCGGCCGATTCCGCAGCAGTCGATCTTTCCGGCATCACCGTGGTGGACCCCTCATCCTCCACGGACCGTCAGCGCTACGCGGCTGAGTACGAGCAGCTGCGCAAGAAGAAAGGTATGACCGCCGAACAGGCGTTCGAACAGATCGTTGAACCGCTGCGCTGGGGTGCCATGATGGTACGCATGGGTGACGCCCACGGGATGGTTGCCGGGGCGGAGAATTCCACCGGCAACGTGCTCCTCGCGGCGTTTCAGATCGTCGGGACCGCACCGGGAACGAAGTTCGCCTCAAGCTGCTTTGTCATGCGCATGACTGATCCCCAGTGGGGTGTTGACGGGCATATGATCTTCTCGGACTGTGCCACCATCCCGGACCCCACGGCGGAGCAGCTGGCGGAGATCGCCATTGCCGCAGGACAGAGCTGCCGTACCTTTCTGCAGGTGGAGCCCCAGGTCGCCCTGCTCTCTTTCTCCACCAAGGGGTCGGCACAACACCCGGCGGTAGACAAGGTGACCCAAGCGCTGGCGTTGGTAAAGGAGCGGGCACCGACGCTCTCAGCGGACGGTGAGCTGCAGCTTGACGCAGCGATCGTTCCGGGAATCGGCAGCAAGAAGGCCCCGGGTTCTGCGGTAGCGGGCAAAGCCAACACGCTGGTCTTCCCGGATCTGAACTCCGGCAACATCGGCTACAAGCTGGTGCAGCGCCTGGCCGGAGCGGAGGCGTACGGGCCGTTCCTGCAGGGGTTTGCCCGCCCGGTGAGCGACCTTTCCCGGGGGTGCTCCGTAGATGACATCGTCATTACTGCGGCTGTGACCCTTTGTCAGGCCGCCAACGACTGATGCAACTGATTATTGTCGGCTACGGCCGAATGGGTCGTGAGATTGAACGCATCGCCCTGGAGCGGGGGCATCACGTTCTGGCAACGGTAGATCCCGCCGCCGCTGACGCC
>SKHA01000018.1 GCA_007117185.1 Spirochaeta sp.
CCGCGAAGCCGAAGCCGGGGATGCCCCCGCAGGAAAGAAGGATAAACAGGGAAGTGGACTCCAGGGGGATCCGCTCCACCGAGTAGGACTGGATGCTGGGCCAGAAACACGCCACCGAGAGCCCCGCCACGAAGAGCACCACAATGAGCCAGACAACGCCGGTCATCAACGGCGCCAGCACCCCCACAACGATCCCCAGCAGGGCCGACCCGAAGATTAGGTGCCACAGGCGGTGCTGCGGCACCAGCCACCCGCTGCCAAGACGCCCGACGATCATGCCTGCGGCGAAGGAGGCGGTGCCCAGCCCGCCCAGTCGGGGTAGCAGGTCAAAGTGAAGCTGGATGTAGCTGGCGCTCCAGAAGGTCAGTCCCCCTTCAACCCCTCCGCCGAAGAACATCATCCCCGCAAAGACGGGAAAGCGCCGATGCTTGAGGATCGCGATCTTGTGACCCAGAACGGCGCCGGCGCCGGCGGTACGCACGTGCGGAGCGGTTCGGTTGAGAGCGAGAAAAAAGATCCCGGTGACGATGCTCACCGCCCCCAGAGCGACCATGATCACCCGCCAGGAGACCCCCCGGGTCAGAAGCTCTCCCCCGCCCAGAACGGTAATGAGGACACCCACCGAGAAGAACGCGTTGAGGGTGTTCATGTAGCGGCCCGAGTCCTCGGGGTGCAGGTCCTGAACAAGGGGGTTCAGCAGCGCCTCGACGATACCACTGCCCAGCCCCATCATCGCCGCGGCCACCACCACGATGCCGTAACTGGGGGCCAGGGAGTACACCAGCAGCCCCGCTCCGGCAAGGATGCTGCTCCACCCCAGGGAGCGAGCCTTGCCCCAGTGCGCCGCCACCCACCCGCTTACCAGCAGCGTCAGCAGCAGCAACGTCGCCCTGATCCCCTCGACCGCGCCCCCCTCGGCGAGGGAAAAAGAGAGCTCCCGGGCCAGCAGAACCAGCGAGATCGGCGTCACCGTAGCGGTGGACGCGTAAGAGGCGAAGCTGATGGTGGCGGCGTAATCCAGCGGTTTGAAGGCGATCGGTGTCTTGCTGCTCATGATCCAAACACGGTAGCCCGAAGGCGGGCCCCGGGACAAGGCGGAGGTTGCGGGGTGGTGTGCAGGTGATTAAGGTAACAGACATGAAAGAAACGATGGTCGATACAAAGGTAACCTACACTCTTCAACACTCCGGAAAGTTCTATATCATCGAGCATGTACCGGCACGAGTCTGTCAGGAGACCGGTGACGAGTACTTCTCTCCGGAAACGGTTGAACACATTCAGAAGATGATCCAGGGAAACAGGAAGCCTGACCGTGTGGTAGAGACCCCCGTCTTTGAGTACGCGTAACCACCGGAGCGCATACCTGGCCCCGACCCCACCCCCTCACTCCGTCGCGGTGACGATCGCCCGCACCAGCGCGGGAATGCGCGGCAGCAGGTCCTCGGGCCGCGCGAAGTGCTCCGCCCAGGTTGCTTCGCTGCGGAAAAGGGTAAAGTACTCCCCTTCCTGGCGGTCCACGTTGAGGTAGATCAGCCGAATGCCCGCGGTGCGGCACTCCCTCATCGCCAGGAGGGTATCGTTGAGGGCGTGCTCTCCCGAGTAGTTCACCCCTTCGGGGCGCCCGTCGGATATCAGAAAAAAGAAGCGCTGCCGCGCCGGGGAGGATTCCAGGCGGTGGGTTACATAGCGGATGAAATCTCCGTCGCGATTGCTCTGCTCGGACCGGAAAGAACTCACAGCCTCCAGGGTCTGCGCTTCGTACACGTTGGTGCTGGTGGCGGAGTTGAACGCCAGGTAGCTGATCCGCGAGGTCAGGCGCGCCAGGGCACGGCCAAAGATGATGGCAAACGCCTTCTCCACATCCAGGATGCCCCCGGCAGTTGACCCGGAGGTATCCAGCCCGATCACGATCTCCACGTCGAATATCCTTTCCTGCTCCTCCCAGTTTTCCAGGAACGGGTGGCTGCCCACGGGGTTGGGGGACGCCAGTATCGCTATCAGCCGCTCAACGTCGATCTCACCTTCCATCAGGGACTCTTCCGCTTCTTCATGAATGCGTGGCAGTACGTGCTGCATCATCTGTTCCACTTTGCGGGAGATGCCCTCCCAGTTCCGAAATACCCGCATCCACGCGGCGTTCACCGCAGTTACGGGAAAGAGATGCACCTCGCTCAAAACGGTACGGGACTGGGTTCCCGGATCGATGGAGTGAATCCGTATGGTCCGTTTGCGGCGCTGCGGTGGAACGCGGCGGTACAGCGCCTGCATGTCCGGTGCGGTTTCGTCGGTTCCCTGCTGTGCAGCGATCAGGTCATCAAGGCGGGTTCGCGTTGACACGTCGATCTGATCAGGGGGAGGCTGCGCGCCATCCGTGGAGGCCTGACGGCGGCGCACCTCCTCCAGCAGGGCCCACAGCTCCATCTCCCGGAGGAACGCCTCAGGCTCCCGATTGCACCGATCGTAGAACGCCTTCATTTCTTCGCTGTTCATGGGCTGGACCCGGGGGGTCCACGCGGACCCGCTCCCGGCAAACCCCTTGGGCCCGTACGCTGTGGTCCCGATGGTGGTGATCGCTTCGGGCCAGTGGCGCAGCACCTGGTAGAACTCGTGGGCCAGCATATGGGTGCTCACGGGGTTGAGGATGTCCAGGTTTTCCAGCCGCTCTACCCCGTACGTCGCCAGGGCGCGCACCCCGGGAAAGCGGCCGCTGGGGAGCCGGCTGTCCAGCAGGGCACTGATCCATTCGCCGTAGCTCTGGAGATCCTGCAGCATGGTGTTGTATCCCCCTGCCTCGTCGAAGATGTACATGAGCAGGTCCACCACCCCGGCGGGCTCGTCCATGGCCTGCAGGGTATTGCGCACGGTGAGGTAGGTGTTTCCGTTTTCCACCAGCTCCCCCACCATGGGGTGCACCTGGTGCAGCACGAGAAATGCCTCGATGCGGAAGTCCTCGAAGACGTTGTGGATATACTGATACAACCGGGGTTTTTCCAGGCTGGCGATGAACAGCGAGTGATCCACCGCGAAGGTGCCGCCCAGCAGATGGCCCGCTTCGTGCAGGCCAATGAAGAGGTAGAACGCCAGGTTCCGGTTTTCCTCCAGGGGGAGTCGCTGATCGCGAAAGCTGGAGACGTACTGCATCAGCACGATTGAGCTGCCGTCGGTATACGCCAGCCCCGGTGGATCGTGGCGCGTATCCTCCAGGATGGGCACGGTACCCACCACCGGCAACAGCGCCATGGAGACGGTGGGAAGGGCATCAAGAAAGGTCACGCGGCACCAGTGATCCGGCGCAAGGGCAACGGCGCAGCTGTCGGGATCCCGGCGGAAGAAATCCATGAAGTTCTCGTGGAACGGATCCAGTTCCTCCTCCGCCAGTTCCTCCAGGGTGGTAATCGCCTGGTCTTCCTGATCGATGTTCACGGTGGCGCTGCGCAACTGCTGCACCAGATACGGCCGTTGGAAGAAACGCTCCTCCACGGGGCGCCAGATCGCATCCCGCAGGGCACGAAGGACCGGTTGGAAGATCGCCTCCTTCCCGAGGGCGCGCCGCCGCCGGGGATCACCGTAGACCTGATCTACCATCTTCACCAGCAGCTCGTGCTCCCCGCCAACAGTCCGGGTCATCCGCTGGGGGCGTGCCCGCGGCACAACCTCCGTGGCGATGAAGATATACTCGAAGAGGAATATCCGCACCAGTTCCGCCTCGATGCGGACAGACCCAGTGTGCTCCCGCACCCACGCCAGAAAGGTTGCCCGGCGGTCCAGAAAGGGTTGGTCCAGGCGCAGCTGCAGCAGCATCTTCAGGACGGCATCGTAGAGATCGATCCGCAGGGAGCGCACTTCCTGCTCCAGCAGGATGGTGAAGATGTTGGCAACCAGCAGGCGCAGAATGTGCCCGGCAGTTCTGTAGCGGCTCAAAAGGGACCGAAACGGAGGAGAGACAAGAAACTCCATCGCCCGCACCGTTCCTTCCGGTTCCACCGACAGTGACTTATCCCAGAAGAAGCGATTCAGCTCATCCCGGCGGTTCCCGTAGAGCCCCAGAAACTCCTGAAACACCTTTCGGTGCGCCACGCCTCGCAGGATCATCAGAACGGGCCACATGCGCAGCAGAAGCCCGTACTCCTCGGGGGTGCAGCGGGAAAACCGGCGCCACCACAGTGCAACCAGCCGGGAGACGTAGCGCCGATCCGGGTGTTCCCGCAGCATCTCCGCCAGGGCGCGATACAGCCGGTCTGTTGTCTCCTGGTCATCACAGCCGGTAAGGATGGCAATCCAGTGCTCGTCGCTGAGCATGTCCGCGGCATCCGCTACGGTATCCACCCGGCGGGTACCCAGAAAGAGCCCCAGCAGGTGGTCCATCAGGGTCTGGCGATAGGGCATGGGGTA
>SKHA01000117.1 GCA_007117185.1 Spirochaeta sp.
AACTTCCTTCTCAACGGCCTCGGAGCGATGGAAGAGCAGCTACTGTTGCTCCCTGCCGGGGAGACGCTGATGATGACCGTTCGCTGCCGTTGCGACGGCGAGCAGGTGGTGGTGGAGCTTGAGGATCAGGGGGTGGGGATGGACCGGCAGGAGATGGCGATCATGCTCGACCCGTTTTATACCACCAAGGAGGAGGGCGCCGGACTGGGGCTCACCCTCTCCAAGCGCTATCTGGAGGAGAATCGCGCCACCATGACCTTCGCCAGCGAAAAGGGGCGGGGAACCACGGTGACGGTGCGGTTCACCCGGGACACGCCATCCCGAGAGGAGAATCATGGAACGAATACTGATCGTTGACGACGAAATTTCGATCTGCACCTCCCTGACGTTTGCCCTGGAGGATCGCTTTGAGGTGCGCAGTACCGTCGATCCGGCTGAGGCGCTGCGAATGGTGCGGGAGGAGACGTTTCACTTGTGCCTGCTGGATCTGCGCATCGGCCGGGTGAGCGGGACGGACCTTCTCCTTGATCTGAAGGAGGTGCAGCAGGAGCTGATCGTGATCATGATGACTGCTTTCGGGTCGATCGACAGCTCTGTGGAGGCGATAAAACGCGGCGCCTACTCGTACCTGACCAAGCCGCTGCACATGGAGGGGATGCTCGCGGTGATCGACCAGGCGCTGGAGTATCAGCGGGTGAATCGGCAGGTGGAGTACCTGACCAACGAGCTCGCCGAGAAGTATACCGCCAAGGGGATCATCGGGCGCACCCCGGTGATGCAGAACGTCTTCAGTCGCATCGAAAAGCTGAAGGATCAGGATACCAGCGTAATGCTCTACGGTGAGAGCGGAACGGGGAAGGAGCTGGTGGCGCGGGCGCTCCACTTTGCCGGGAACAGGAAGAACAACCGCTTTGTGGCGGTGAACTGCGCGGCGATCCCGGAGAATCTGCTGGAAAGCGAGCTGTTCGGGCATATCCGCGGGGCGTTCTCCGGGGCCACAGCGGACAAGACGGGGAAGTTCCCCTACGCCCAGGGCGGGACGATCTTTCTGGACGAGATCGGGGACATGCCGGTGCTGCTGCAGTCCAAGCTGCTGCGGGTGCTGCAGCAGCGGGAGGTTACCCCCCTCGGGGGAAACCGCCCCATCGCGCTGGACGTACGGGTGATCGCGGCGACGAATCAGGATCTGACCGCGGCGGTTGAGGCGGGTACGTTCCGCCAGGATCTGTACTATCGCCTCAATGTGGCGACGATCTCCCTCCCGCCCCTGCGGGAGATGCGTCAGGACCTGCCGCTGTTGCTGGAGCATTTTCTGCAGGAGTTTCAGCCCCAGGGTCAGCCGGTACGGCAGATCAGTCAGGAAGCGATCGAGGCGCTCATGGCATATCACTTTCCCGGGAACATCCGCGAGCTGGCCAATATCCTGGAGTCCGCGTCGGTGATGGCAGAGGGGCCGCGGATCGAGCTGCAGGACCTGCCTGAGGACGTTCGCCGGGCCAGTCGCCCCCGGGTGGAACGCGATCCCGGTGGACCCGGCGCTGGTGTTGTAATTCGTCCCGGAATGACCCTCGAAGAGGTGGAGCGGGAGACGATACGGATGGCCCTGCAGACTCACCACGGGCACCGGCAGCGCACCGCCGAGGCACTGGGAATCAGCGAACGGGGGCTGCGTAACAAGATCCAGCGGCTGGGGTTGGACAGCTTCTGAACCGGCACATTCTTCCGGTACGGCAGGATATGCCGTCTGGACGCGCCGATTTTGCCGAATTTCACCGCCGTATGCCTCTGATTCTTGGCATGATAATTGCATATGGTCGGCAGACGCATTCAGGAGGTGTTCTATGAAGAAGTTTTCATTGGTAATTGTTGCGATTCTCGCTTTTTCCCTTGTTGTTGGTTGCGGGGGTCAAAGCACCGCCGAATCCTCAGCTGCAGGTCAGTCCGGCGCCGCCGCGAGCGCCCCTGCATCCAACCAGTTCATCACGGTGGCCACCGGCGGAACCTCCGGGGTGTATTATCCCGTAGGCGGCGCTTTCTCCAGTGTGATCCAGAACCGCGTCGGGTTGCGGTCTTCTGCCCAGACCACCGGCGCCTCGGTGGAAAACATCAATCTCATCCTCAGCGATCGTGCGGAGATGGCGATCATGATGGGCGACGCGGTAACCCAGGCGTATCAGGGGTTTGGGGCGTTCGAAGGTCAGGAGCCGAAAGAAGAGCTGCGCGGGCTGATGAGCCTGTATCCGAACTATGTACAGCTGGTAGCGATGGCCAACTCCGGGATCGAGACGTTCTACGACCTGCGGGGCAAGCGCGTTGGCGTGGGGGCACCCAACTCAGGGGTTGAACTCAACGCGCGCCTGATGTTTGAGGCTCACGGGATGACCTACGACGACGTCCGTCAGGACTTCCTGATGTACGGTGAAGCGGTGGACCAGATGCGCAACGGTATGATCGACGCGGCGTTTGTCACCAGCGGTATCCCCAACGGTACGGTGATGGACCTGGGGGCCACCAACGAGATCCGCATCATTCCCATCGAGGGCGACGGGATGGCGTACCTGCGGGAGAACTATCCCTTCTTCACCGCCAACGTGATTCCTGCCGGGACGTACAACAACACCGAGGACATCCCCACCGCCACGATCATGAATCTGATGCTGGTGCGGCACGATCTGCCGGAGGATACGGTGTATAACATCGTCGCCGGTGTCTTCGACAACCTCGAGACGATCCACAACTCCCACAACGCCGCGCGGAACATCACCCTGGAGAACGTGATGAACGGCATGATCGTCCCGCTGCACCCGGGGGCTGAGCGGTTCTACCGTGAAATGGGAGCGATCGACTGATCAGGTCGACCTCGCTTGTACGGCTGCTGCTGCTGCTGCTGCCGGCGCTGGCGACGGCACTCCTGGGTGGGTGCTCTGGCAACACCGGGGCGGGCGCCGCTTCCGGGCAGCGTTTCGCGCTGGTGATCCGGGAACGGGGCCCATCCGGCGAGGAGGGCCCAGCCCTTCGAAGCTGGTCAGTCGCGGCGGGCGATCGCATCGGGTTCCACTGGATTCATTCGGTGGAACTCTTCCCGTGGTCGGATTTTATGGTCGTCCTGGAGGACGGCCGACTGGACCTCGTGGAGAGCCGCTTTGGAGGATTCGGTGCGGGAATACCCCACAACGAACCGGGGATGCGCGTGGAGAACGGCGAGGTCGTCACCGAGCCGGATCGACCACCGATGGAAGACTACAGCTGGATCAATTCGCACAGCGCCCTGCGAGAGATTTCTTTGAACGGCGAGACGCTGATCGCCGGGGTTGACCTGCCGCACCACGAAGCGCTGAATCTGACAGCTGAAACAACGGAACGCAGGTAAGGAAAGGTACACGATGGAAGAGAAGCAGGTGGAAGTCCAGGAGCTGCTGGAAAAATACGACAGCGAGTCGCGGTTCAGGACGTTCCGCAATCGCACTATGGCGCTGTTTGTACTGGCGGCGGGGGTGGGCGTTTCCCTGTACCACCTGTATACCGCCTATTTCGGTACCCCGGTGACCCTCAAACACCGCTCATTACACGTTTCGCTCATTCTCGCCCTGGGCTTTCTGCTCTTCCCGGCACGTAAGGGTTCTGATCGTACCCGTCTAGCCTGGTACGACGGGGTGTTCGCGCTGCTGGCGCTCTCCATCACGGTGTACGTCTTCACTGATTATCTGGGTATCGTCCACCGTGGGGGGATCCCCAACAGCTGGGATGTCTTTTTCGGGGGGGCGCTGATCCTGCTGGTACTGGAGTTGGCCCGGCGGGTCACCGGGTGGGCGTTGCCGGTGATGGGGCTGCTGTTCATCCTCTACGCTCTGTTCGGCGGCCGGATGCCGGGGTTCTTTGGTCATCGCGGCTACGAGCTCACCCAGGTGATAAACCATCTCTTCGTAACCACCGACGGGGTGTACGGGACTGCTGTCGGGGTGGCCTCGACGTATATCTTTCTGTTTATCCTCTTCGGCGCGGTGATGAATCGCTCCGGGATGGGGCAGTTCTTCAACGACCTGGCCCTGGCGCTGGCGGGGCATACCAGGGGCGGTCCGGCCAAGGTTGCGGTGATCGCCAGCGGCTTTCTCGGCAGTATCAACGGTGCCGCCGTGGCCAACGTGGTGACCACCGGGGCGTTCACCATCCCGCTGATGAAGCGTACCGGCTACAGCCGGGAGTTTGCCGGGGCGGTGGAGTCCTCCGCGTCGGTGGGTGGGCAGCTGCTGCCGCCGATCATGGGTGCCGCGGCGTTCATCATGGCGGAGGTCCTCGGTATCCAGTACCGGGTGATCGTCGTTGCGGCGATTCTTCCGGCACTGTTGTACTACCTGGGAATCATGACGCAGGTGCAGATTCGTGCCACCAAAAAAGGTCTGGACGGCATCCCCCGGGATCAGCTGCCCAGGCTGAGCGCGGTGATGCGCGAACGGGGGCACCTGCTTATCCCGCTGATCTTCCTGGTGTATATGCTCTTTTTCAGCGGCCGGACGATCATCTTCTCCGCGTTTCTCACCATTCTGATCACCGTTGGGGTGAGCATGCTTCGGGCCACAACCAGAATGAACTGGAAGGGGGTCGTGCTGGCTCTTGATGAGGGGGCGCGATCTGCCGTTCCCGTGGCGGTGGCGTGTGCGGCGGTGGGGCCCATTGTGGGAGTCGCCGGCATCACCGGTTTCGGACTGAGCATGGCCTACACCATCGTCTCTTTTGGCGGGACGAGTCTGCTGCTGACGCTGGTCTTCACGATGGTGACGTGCATGATCCTGGGAATGGGGCTGCCCAGCATCCCGGCGTATCTGATCACTGCCACCATGGCTGCGCCGGCGCTGATCCAGCTGGGGATCGAGCCGCTGGTGGCTCACCTGTTTGTCTTCTACTTTGCGATGTTTGCCAACATCACCCCCCCGGTGGCACTGGCGGCTTTTGCCGCCGCAGGCATTTCCGGAGGCAACGCGGTGCGGACCGGTTTCGCTTCGATGAAGCTCTCCATGGCGGGGTTCATTGTGCCGTACCTGTTTGTGTATAACAGCGCGCTGCTGTTGCGGGGTACCACCTTTACGGAGGGGATGGTGGTAGCGGTCTCGGCGGTGGTAGGGGTGATGATGCTGGCTGCAGCGGCGGAGGGCTTCCTTTTTACGGTGATGCCGGTGGCGGTGAGGGTCGTTCTCTTCGCGGCGGCGCTGCTTCTGATCAGCGCCGACCCGTTGCAGGACGCAGCCGGTGTAGCCCTGATTGCCGCGATCCTGTTCTTTCAGTGGGTGCGGGCCCGGCGGGACCGGCAGAAAACAGGTGCAGCAGGAGCTTCGGCGGAGGCGTCTTAGTCCTGCGGCTGCGGCGGCGTCGCCGGTGCTGCACCGGCTTTCTTCAGTTTTTCGCCACCCCCGGTGCCGCTACTGGTCCCGCTGCCGCTGATAACGTTGACGATCTTGCGTCCGGCGACGTACAGGTAGACCGCAAAGAACACGATGAAGAGCACTCGCGTGGGTGACCAGGTGCCGACGATCGTCCCGATGGTGATAGCGTGCCAGAACGCCAGGGGAAAGACGAAGAACGCGAGGATGTGCAGCCCCTTCCAGACTTTCAGGGAGAACTGCAGCGGCTTGAGCCACCACGCCGCGACCACGGCGATACTCAGCAGAAAGAGGGCGACGATACCCAGCAGTTTGCCGAAGGTGAAGGCGATCCGGCCGTAGTCCACCAGGTCGGTCAACAGCATCATCAGTCCGTGCATCATCATCAGGACAAAGCCGACCTTTCCCAGGGAGCGATGCGTCTTGAGCAGCTTGGGCTGCTTGAACACCGTCTGCAGCGCCGGAAGCTTCGCCGAGAGCATGAACTGGTAGAACATCAGAACAAATCCCACGAGCGCCAGTACCCGGGCAGGGTAGTAGATGACGATCAGACTTAAAGGGGCCCCGGTGTCCCCCATCGCCGAGAAATCCCGGATACCACTGAGTACCCACTCCAGGACCGGCAGGACCGGCAACAACACCGCCACAGCAAGGATCAGCTTTCGGTTCATGCCGGAACTTTATCATGGGTCTGTTCCGGGTTCAACAGAGACGACCGGGGATATCGATAAAAAAGGTGACGGAATATATCATAAATGGTATTATTTCCCCCGGAGGGTTGAGGTGAAAAAGCACGTGGTCCTGCGGGTCATTTTCGGAATCTATATCGCACTGGGGTTGGTCTTCATTGTTCACGGATCGGTACGGGTTGCCGGTGCGACGTTCATCCGCGGCACCGCCGACAGCGAGACACAGCTGGAGATGCGGGTGGTCAAGAACCGCTGGCAGTGGGACCCCGGTGTAATTGTGGTTCCCCATGGCGCGCTGGTGACGCTGCAGATCGAAAACGAGGACGACTTCGACCACGGCTTTGCGATCAGCGAGCTGGGGGTAGACCGGCGCCTTCCCGGGGGGCAGGTGACCACCGTCCAGTTTCTTGCCGACCAGGAGGGGGAGTTTGAGTACTTCTGTTCGGTCTACTGCGGCCCCGGCCACTTCGATCAGAAGGGGATTCTGGTGGTCACCCGGGGTGACGTCAACCAGGTTCTGGCCAGCTACCAGGGAGGTGTCGTCGGGGACCTTCCGGTACGCAGCGTCGCCGACGCGGTGGGCAGGCTTCCCTACGTTGTCACCGATGACGGGGTGAAGGAGTTCCAGCTGACCGCCGAGCACATTATGTGGGATTACGGCAACGGTGAGATCCTGGAGTCCTGGGCCTACAACGGCCAGCTCCCCGGGCCGGAGATTCGCGTGACCGAAGGAGACACGGTGCGCATCGTTTTCACCAATAATCTGCCAGTCCCCACCACCGTTCACTGGCACGGGGTGGACCTGCCCAACGCGATGGACGGGGTGCCCGGGTACACTCAGGATGCGGTGCTTCCCGGGGATACCTTCGTGTACGAATTCGACGCGCACCCGGCAGGGACGCGGTTCTACCACACCCACGGGTCGCATCACGGGGACGAGGCGCAGCAGATGGACATGGGGCTGGCCGGTCCCTTCGTGATCGAACCACGGGATTTCGACCGCCCCGACGTGGACTACACCATGGTTCTGACCGAGCGTATACGCGACGGGATCTACCCGATCAACGGTGCGGTGTACCCCGATACGGACTTCATTACGGTGCGCGAGGGGGACCGGGTGCGCATCCGTATGATCAACGCCGGTTCGTCCACGTTCCATCCGATGCACCTCCACGGTCACCAGTTCAAGGTGGTTGCTACCGACGGTAACCCCGTCCCGGAGGCGGCTCAGCTCACCCGGAACACCCTGCCGCTGCTTCCGGGGGAGTCCTACGATATCGAGTTCATCGCCGACAACCCGGGGGTGTGGCTCCTGCACTGCCACGAGCTGCAGCACGCCGGGGGCGGGATGATCACCGCGGTGGTGTACGAAGACGCCATCGGTGGCGACTTTACGTTGACGGACCACACCGGCAGTTCGGTGACCCGAGGCGATTTCGACGATCTGTACACATTGGTGGCGTTCGGCTACACCAATTGCCCTGATGTATGCGGGATGACCCTCTCTGACATGGCTCAAGCGATGCGCGAACTGGGGCTGGACAGCGATCGGGTCCACGGGCTGTTTGTCTCCATCGACCCGGAGCGGGACACCCCCGCCGCGCTGGCTTCCTACGTGACGATGTTCAGCGATCAGATAACCGGGCTTACCGGAACACCGGAACAGATCGCCGAGATCGCCGCTGCCTACAACGTGAAGTACGATGCGGTGTTCCGTGATGACGGGGACTACTCCATGGATCACAGTACCAACATCTACCTGATGGGGCCGGGCGGTCGCTATATTGCCCACTTCTCCTACACCTCCGGGGTTGAGCGTATCGCCGCTGCGATCCAGCGGGACCTCGCGTCGGTGCGGTTGCGGGACGCGGTGGCGGCGCGGTAACCTGTCGGCATGAAAACGCGTGCAGTTTCGGTGGCGATGGTTCTGGTTGGAGTTGTTTTTGCAGTGGGCAGTGTCAGCGCTGGAGGGCGGAGTGAGGTTGGCGGCGGGGCGGGCCAACCCGCTGGCGAGATTCAGATCGCCCGGCCCTGGGCTCGGGCGACGACCAACGCCGGCGGCAACACCGGTGCATATATGCGCATCGGAAATCCCACCGCCGAGGCGGACCGCCTGGTGGAGGCGCGCTGGGATGGTGCGCGGAAGGTTGAGCTGCACACTCACCTCATGGAAGACGGGATGGCCAGGATGCGTCAGGTGGCGGACATCCCGCTCCCGCCCAACGAGATTGTGGAGCTTGCCCCTGGGGGACTTCACGTGATGCTGATGGGCGTCACCGAAGCGCTGAAGGAGGGAGACAGTTTCGTCCTGACGCTGGTTTTCGAACGGGCCGGAGAGGTGGAGATTGAGGTGCCGGTACGGGGAATGACCGGCGGCCACTCGGGGAACTGACCCGGTTATGGTCGGTATCATCGGCGGGATGAGCTGGGAGTCCACCGCATCCTACTACAGCCAGATCAACCGGGAGTACAACCGTCGCATGGGAGGGCACCACTCCGCGCCGGTTCTCATCCACTCCGTGGACTTCGCCCCCATCGAGGAGATGCAGCGAGAGGACGACTGGGACGGGGCGGCACAGGTGCTGATCAGCGCCGGGCAGGGACTCCGACGGGCCGGAGCGGAGCTCATTTTGCTCGCTACCAACACGATGCACATCGTTTTTGACCAGCTCGCGACGGCGGTGCCGGGGATGCTGCACATCGCGGATCCTGCCGGGGCCGCCCTGCAGGCGGCAGGACACCAGCGAGTTGGCCTCCTGGGGACGCGTTTCACCATGGAGCGCGACTTCTACCGACAACACCTGGAAAAGCACTACTCACTGGACGTGATCGTTCCTCCGGAGAAGCAGCGCCGCGAGATCGACCGGGTCATCTTCCAGGAGCTGGTGCGGGGCACCATCAACGACGCAAGCCGCCGGTACTACCAGCTGTGCATCGCCGACCTGGCAGCCTCCGGCGCCACCGCAGTGATTCTCGGTTGCACGGAAATCGGACTGCTCATCTCACCGGAGGACGTGGCAATCCCGGTCATCGACACCACCACCATGCACACGTTCGCTGCGGTAGAGTGGATAATTGGGCAGTAATCACAAGCCTGTTGATAGATCCCGGTTAAGTGACGGCCCAATAAGACTTTCCGATAATCGAGTCTAATTCAACTCTTTTCCACCTCGTATTTACTTGCTAATCCGATAATTACGAGGAATCTATCAACACGGTAGTGCACACTACAAAAATTCCCTTGACATTAATGTGTGACACACACTATACTTCGCACAGGTAACGCGATGAAGACAGATAAACCGATTGACGAGATTGTTGAGAATCTGGTGCAGGAGTTGAAGCGGGGCACGCTGGTGCTCAGTGTACTACTCTCCACGGAGCAGCCGGTCTACGGCTACTCCCTGGTCTCGCGTCTTCAGGGGGTGGGGGTGCAGATAGAGCAGAACACCCTCTATCCGCTGCTGCGGCGGCTTGAGACGCAGGGGTTGCTGGAGAGTCTGTGGGATACCACAGAGTCACGGCCCCGCAAGTACTACCGGATCAGCGAGTTGGGAGTCCAGGTGCGCAGTCGTCTGGATGTCGAGTGGAGTGAGATCAATAAAGCGATTGAAAGGATGAAACATGAAACTGATTGAACAGTATCTGCAGGTTGTTGGCCGGCAGCTGCCGTTTCGCGGGCGCCGGGAGGTCCAGGCGGAGCTGCGGAGTCTGCTGCTCGATGAGCTGGACGAGCGCTACGGCGCGGACCCTGCCGAGCACGAGGTGAAGCAGATGCTTCAGGATTTTGGCAGCCCCGGCGCGGTAGCCCGGCGCTATCGCGGTGAAGCCCAGTACGTCATCGCCCCGGGCCTCACCGTCTTCTACTTTTTCCTGCTGAAGATCGTCTTCGCCTCAATCGCCCTGGCGTTCGTGGTGTTGATGATGCTGGGTCTCGTTCAAGGCGGTACTCCCGGCGCCGAGGTCCTGACCTTCATCCAACGCACCCTCAGCGCGTGGGTAGGCGCGTTCGCCTTCGTCAGCGCCGGCTTCATCGTCGCGACGCGGTTCAAGTGGGTGACGACGATCGACCTTGAGGAAGACTGGACTCCCGAAGAACTGGCCGATATCGAGATCGAACCGGTTCCGACTTCCCGTATCGAGAGCGTCATCGCCGTAGCGATGATTCTGGTGATGATGAGCCTGCTGAACTTCTTCCCCGAGATCATCACGCAGGCTGAAGACCTCTTTCAGCGAAGCGCCCTTCAACTGGGCCACCGGGTCTCCCTCCCGGTCTTCCGCGGCTACGTGCTGCTGTTCAGTGCAATATGGATTGCTGAGCTGATCTACTACGGCCTGATCCTGTACGGATCCACGGCACATCGGCGCTTGCAGTCATTGAAATGGACCGTTGAAGGAGCGTCGCTGGCGGCTCTGGTGGCGGTGGTTGTGGACTCTCGAGTGTACGTCGATTATTCCGGCCTTGCAGGATTTCGACTGGTATTCACAATCCTGTTGATCGTCCAGCTTGTAGAGACGGCGACGCTGGTTGTCAGGGCAGGTATCCGACGACGCTCCCGTGGAGACCGACTATGATTAACTGCCTGTGTTGCGGGGCCCCTCCGGAACGATCCGAACCGGTGATAACGACGCCCGCCCACATGTCTCACGAGACGAGTGAAACCTACACCTTCGTCCGTTGCGGCAGCTGCGGCCTGACCTACCTCAACCCGCCGGTGCCGCCGGAGGAACTGGGTAGATTCTACCCGGACTACTATCTGCCCTACCGCGGACCTTCCGCCTGGGGGCGGTACGCACCGGTCGCCGCGCGGGGACAGGCGATGACCGACCGCAAACGGGTGCGCCGGGTTGGTCGTCACGTGAAAGCGGCTCCGTCGCGCCGTTGGCGGGTCCTGGACGTGGGCTGTGGTCATCCGACCTTTCTGCGCAGTCTGGTTGACCGCTTCCCTGATATCGACGCTACCGGGATCGACTTCGTGGACACCGGATGGCGGGACGAACCCCGGAACTGGCAGGGAATTACCCTCATCCAGTCAGACCCGGCGGAGTTCACCGCGCAGGAACCCTGGGACGTGATCACCATGTGGCACTATCTGGAACACGATTACCACCCTGTGGAGACCCTTGTACGTCTTCGCGAGATGGCTCACCAGGGGACTCGACTGCTGGTGGAGGTCCCGGATCTGGAGAGCCTCTCCCGGCGCTGGTACGGTCCCGCCTGGGAGGGATGGCACGCGCCGCGCCACACAGCGATCTATTCCGGAGGCACCCTGGCAGAAACCCTGCGGCGCAGCGGCTGGGAAGTGGTGAACCGCACCACCCGGGGCACCCTGGATACGTTTGCCCTGTGGTGGATGAGTGCGATGGAGCGGAGAGGGATCGACTGGACCGCGTCCATGGAGAGCAGGTTTCTGCCCTTCATGACCGGGCGGATACTTACCGCTCCGGTCTTTGCGCTGGAGGGTATAGTGCCGCTAGGAGTTCAGCTTGTGGAGGCACGGCCGCAAACGCGGTGATCCCTTCGGAGGGCAGGGCAACCTGGTGCCACCACCTTCCAATGGTGGCCACCGGGGCAAATCGCGCGAACAGCTCCTCGGAATACCACCCCAGGCGATGGGTATTGCGAATGACTTCCTTGTGCGCCGCCCCGCGATAGGCAAAACGGGCGATCGCCTCCTGGTCTTCCCAGAGGCTGTACGTGGCCTGTTGAACCAGCGGCAGCTCCCCGATTCCCACCGAGAAAATACGCCCCGACGCCTTCCCGGCGGCGCGACTGGCCCGCGGGACCGCCTTCCAGAAGCTGATCAGACGAGAGGTGCGGATGGTGGCGCGGGTTATCACACCCCGTACCGGTGTCTGGGCAATGTGGTCTGCCGGTTCGAAAGGATTCACCCCGCCCCAGGTTCCCCGGGTACGCACCGGAAATTGCAGGACCGTGAAGACATCCTCACACCAGCCACTATAGTTGTGGAACCAGTCGCCGGTGAGAAAGCGGTGACACGCTGCAACGGAATCCCATACCGCCAGGACGCTGTACACCCGGAAATTCGGTCGCGGATCGAAGCCGATCCCCCGGCCGGTGCCCATCAGGCGGGAGAAACGCACCCCCGGGAGCTGCGCAAGCAACCCCGGTCCATCACGCATCTGTTTCAGCGCGTGCCAGCGCCGCCGGGGGCGCAGATGAAAGAACGTGATCGATGTGAGCGGGGCTGCAGCTTCCATCGTCTAGAGAATACTGCTTTCCGGCCTCTCCGTGGCTGCTGGTGCGCTCCCTTTGCGCCGAGTGATCCGGGCCCACCCGTAGGCAAGCAGAAAGAATCCGGTGATCGTCAGGGCGATGGCAGGACCGGAAGGCAGATCTCCGTAGTACGACCCGTAGAAGCCGACGAAAGTGGCCACCGTGGCCATGAGAATAGACAACCCCAGGATCGTATGGAGCTTGCGGGAGATCATCGAGGCAGCCGCCCCCGGGGTGACCAGAAGGGCCAGTACCAGAATGACTCCCACCGTCTGAATTGCCACCACCGTGGTCAGGGCCAGCAGCAACAACAGGATGTAGCGGATAACCTCCGGAGAGAGGCCGATAGCCACCGCGTGAGCCGGGTCAAAAGAGGTGACCAGCAACTCCTTATAGGATGCGGCGATCGCCAGCAGGACCGCCCCGACAACCACCGCCATCCCGATCAGATCCTGTTGAGCCACACCGAGGATGTTCCCGAAGAGCACGTGGGAAAGATCCTGGTACGAGGTGATGCGGCTCATCAGGAGGATACCCAGCGCGAAAAAGCCGGCGAAGATGATCCCGATAGCGGTGTCTTCCTTCAGCTTCCCCCGTCCTGAAAGGGCGCCGATTCCAAGAACGGCCAGTGCTCCCGCCCCGAGGGCCCCGAAAAAGAGGCTGAACCCGAAGAAGAACGCCACCACAATCCCCGGAAGAATGGCATGGGACAGAGCGTCGCCGACAAATGCCATCCCCCGCCAGACCACGAACCCACTCAACACCCCGCACGCCACCGCTGCCAGAAGACCGGCAACAAGGCCCCGCAGGAGAAACGAGTAGGACAGCGGCTCAAGGGCCAGTTCTATCAACACCATCAGTTGCCCCCTGGGACATAGTCCTGGTGGAACTCGAAACCGTAGGCTCTCGCGATCGTCTCCGGCGTGAGAACATCTGCCACCTTCCCGTCGGCGATCACCCGCCGGTCCAGAAAGAGGGCTCTGTTGAAGTGCACCGTAAGAACCCCCAGGTCGTGAGTGCTGACGATAACAGCCTTGCCTCGCGCGGTCAGCCGCTCCAGGGTATGAAAAATGAGTTCCTGCGTGGTGATGTCAACGTGATTCAGGGGCTCGTCCAGCAGAAGCAGGTCAGCATCGTGAGCGAGAGTTCGCGCCAGCATCACCCGCTGCTGCTGCCCCCCCGAGAGCTCGCCCACCTGCCGGTCTGCCAGGTCACAGATCTTCATCGTTTCCAGCGCTTCCTCAACCGCGCGGATATCCCCCTTGCCGGGGCGGCGAAACCATCCCAGATGAACGTATCGTCCCATCATTACCACTTGTCTGACCGTCACGGGAAATTGCCAGTCTACCGTTGATCGCTGAGGAACCACCGCAACCCGGTGACGGCAGCGGCACGCGTCGTGTCCGTAGATCGAAACCGAACCCTGGTAATGGGTCTCCATCCCCAGAATAACGTGAAGCAGGGTAGATTTACCGGCGCCGTTTGGTCCCACCAGGGCTACCCGATCCCCCGGTTGCACCTGCACGGTAATGTCGTCCAGGACATCCTCTGTGGAAGTGGGGTAGCGGAAACGAAGCCCGACGATATCCAGCGCCGGCGTATGCGGTACGGCGGGAGTGGTGCAACTCCCGCCGTAGTTCAATGTACTGGTGATTCGCAATGGAGACGGACCTACCTTGTCAGAGCATTTACAATCTGGGTGAGATTATAGCGCATGAACCCGATGTAGGTATCCCCCTCGGTTCCCGCTGGAGACAGGGACCCCGTCAGGATCTCGCCGATCCTGATCTCATTACCCACCTCACGAGCTACTGCGGTCACCAGATTGCGGACGCCGCGGTTTGCGGTACCACCGACGAACACCGCCGGCACGCCCTCGTGGCGGATGAGCTCGGTCAGCGCTGCCACGTGACGAGCCGAAGGCTCTACCTGGTCTGACGTTGTGGGAATGACCGCTCCGATGATCTCAAATCCGTAATCAGCGGCAAAGTAGGTCAGGGCTACGTGGTCTACCACCAGCTTGCGGCGCTCCGCAGGAATAGTGGCCACGGCGCTGCGAATCTCCCGATCCAGAGCTTCCAGCTGCGCGACGTACTCGTCAGCGTTTGAACGGAATACAGCTGCGTTGCGGGGATCGGCATCTCCGAGAACCTCGGCGATGTTGCGTGTCCAGATCATCACGTTGGCCGGGGAAAACCAGAAGTGGGGGTCCCCATCCGCGTGATCGTGGTCGTCGTGGTCGTCGTGGTCATCGTGGTCGTCATGGTGATGGTCATCGTGGTCATCGTGGTGATCGTCGTGATGATCGTCGTGATGATCGTGATCATCATCGTCACCAAGAATCACAATCCCCGCCGAGACCGGGACGATCTTTCCGGTGCTCACCCGTTCGATCGCCGTCATGAGGGCCTCCTCCAGGTTCAGGCCGTTCACAAAGACAACGTGCGCCCGCTCCACCTCAACCATCGCTCTGGGGGTGGGATTCCAGGCGTGGGGGTTCTGGCCGATGGGGATCAGGGTAGTCACTGCCGCAGCGTCGCCCGCCACCTGCCGCACTACGTCTCCGATGATGCTTGTGGAGGCCACCACCCGCAGCCGTTCACCCGCACCGAGGGCTACCGCGTCGATGTGGGGGATAACCATCTTCGCGTGGTCGTCGTGGTGATCGTGGTCGTGGTCATGGTCGTGGTCGTGATGATCGTGATGATCGTGATCATGATGCTCCAGGTGGTGATCATCGTGGTCGACCACCTCCCTACCACCTCGAGCCCAGCCCGCGGCAACCACGGAAACCAGGATCAGAAATGCCAGCAGCACCGGCGATGCGACGCGTCTTCGTACAGTCATATGTGTCCTCCCTATGGTAATCTCGAGTGGCAAGATAATACATTGTAACACGGCTGTCCGGTTATAACTCTATGAGTAGTAACTGTTTATCAGAACCAGGGTCCTCAGAACTGTAATCAGAATTCGTAAGTACTTGTTCTATAGGGACTTGCTCAAATGCAGTCACGCT
>SKHA01000168.1 GCA_007117185.1 Spirochaeta sp.
ACGGAAAACCCCTTCCCCTCGGTGGCGGTCAGCGAACCTTCGTTCTCCGAAAACGGCGACGGCTGGCGCGGGTCGGTCTTCCCGACGTACACCTTCATCATCATCAAGGGCCTTGAAAAGCAGCACCAGTGGGAGCTGGCCCGGGAGTACGCGATCCGCCACCTCTACTCGATGCTGGACACCCTGCACCCCGAGGGCAACAAGCGCGGCAACGTCTGGGAAGCGTACAAACCCACCCGGGAAGGTCAGGCCAAGTGGAGCGGTCACCCCGACTTTCCCCGGCCGATGCACCTCCCCTCGGTGGGGCTCTCCACCATCGCCCTGATGATTGAGAATGTGGTGGGACTTTCGGTAAGTCTGCCCCGCAAGACAGTGCGCTGGGTGGTTCCCACCCTGGAGATCATGGGGATCGAGAACCTCAACCTGCGCCGCAACACCGTGACTATCGTCAGCCAGAAGAGCGGACGGGGGTGGGAGATCCGCCACGAGTCGGAAAAGCTTTACTACTTCACCCTGGACCTGCTCGGTCAGGGCAAGGAAAAGACGCTGCCCATCCCCTCGGGGAAGTGCTCCATGCTGGTGGACAAACTCTGACGCTACAGCGGTACCACCGGGCTCCCGTCGCCGGCTGACCCTGTCGTTCCTGACTCTCGATTTTTCTGCCACCCTTCGATCTTCTTGCGGAGCTGCACGATCTGCTTCGCCGGGTAGACCCCGGTGGGGCAGGCGGCGCTGCACGCCAGATGACGGTCGCACCCCGCCGCTCCTTCGGCCCCCTCCACCTGCGGCAGCAGTTCATCCGAGCGCCCGGGGTTCTTTTCCAGCTCCCGGTTGTACGCCGCCAGCGCCGCCGGGCCCATGAACTCCCGCAGGTTGATCACCGGACAGACCGAGACGCACAGCCCGCACTCGATACAGTTCTCGAATCGCTTGTACTGCGGAACTTCCTCCGGGGGGGTGCTGCCGCGATTGGCCTCGCTGGGCCGCAGATACCCCGCCGCGGCGGGAAAATGCCGGAAGAGCGGGGTGGGGTCCACCGCCAGGTCGCCGATGTGGCTCATGGTGGGCAGGGGGGTCACCGTCACCACTTGGTCTGTCTCCAGGTCAAGGTCCACCACCCGGGTGGTACACGCCAGCGCGCTGGTGCCGTTGATCACCATCCCGCAGGTGCCGCAGGAGCCGTGGTGGCAGGAGTGGCGATACATGAGGGTGCGGTCCAGGTGGGCCCGGATCCACTCCAGGCTGTCCACCACGGTGGTGTGATCCTGAACGGGGACATCGAACTCCTGCCACTGTTCGGCTCGCTGCGGCCGGGCGATCCTGAAGCGTACCGTTTTCACAGGGCACCTCCGGTGGGGGCTCTCTCGCCGGCCAGGGCGGGGTTGTAGTACCCGCGGTGGGACATGAGCGGAGTGGTCGCCGTAACGCACCCCTCGGATATCCCGAAGAGGTGGCAGATCATATCCACCGTCTGTTCGCCCATGGCGCGCAGGACCGTGGCCTTACCCCCGATGATAGAGATGAGCCCCGGGGTGTTGTCGGTTGTTCCGTGGTCGATAGCCAGAAAGTCCCGACTGAGCTTGCGCCCGTCCTCAACGCTGCCGGAAGACCCCGCCAGGGGTCGGCACGCTGTCCACGCCGCGTGAAAGGGGGTGGACGCAAACGCCGGGATGAGCTGCGCCGCCCGGGCGGTGAGGTAGGTGATGTCCTCCGCGGGGACCTCCACGGTGTCCGGGTCGTCGGTCTGCCACTGGGTGGAGCCGATGATGGAGAGGCCCCGCTGGGGCACCACGATGTCGCCGTCTCCGGCGGGGTGGAGCTGGCTGATCACCATATTGTTGAGGCGCTTCTTCACCGCCACCATCGTTCCCGGGGCAGGGGTTACAGGCAGGGCGATACCCGCCAGCGCGGCGATCTGTCCCGCCCAGGCGCCGGTGGCGCTCACCACCAGGTCGGCGGCGATGTCGTACTCGTTCTGTGCGGCGTGATCCAGCACCCGCACCCCTGTCACCCGACCGGCGGTGCGGATCACCCCCACCACCTCGGTAAAGGTCTTGATCATCCCGCCGTTGGCCCGGGCGGTGGCGAAGAAGTGCAGCGGCAGGCGCCACGCGTCGATGGTACCGTCGGGCACCTTCACCGCCCGCAGGATTGCCGGGTTGAGCTGGGGCTCCATCTGCAGCGCCTGCGCTACCGGAACCTCCGTGGCGGGAATACCCGACTCCTGACAGGCGGCGATAAACTCGGGGGCAAACGCGTTGTCTTCCTCGTTGAGGGCCACAAAGAGCCCCCAGTTCATCTCGATCGCTTCCGGGGCGATGCGCTGGAGGATCCGCACCTCGTCCATGCACTCCCGGGCTATCTCCCGGTCCCCCACGGCGTAGCGTGCGCCCGAATGGAGTTGACCGTGGTGGCGGCCGGTGGTGCCGCTGGTCAGCTCGCCCCGTTCCACCAGGGTTGCGGTGAACCCCCGCAAGAGCAGGTCGTGAAGAATCGCTGCGCCGGTGCCGCCGCCGCCGATGATGACCACGTGGCCGTGGCTTTTTCGTACCGCCATGGGGATAACCTACTACGATGGATAGTAAGATAGCAACTGTAACAGATAAGATTGACGTTTGTTCAGCGTGTCAGCAGCTTCCGCAGCTGCGCTTCCGTCCCGTACTCCGAAACGAACCACTCGATAAGCCGCCGGGCAACACTGTACGTGTCGGGGATCCTCGGGGGGATCTCTCCGGGTCCGAACCACCCTGCCTCGGCGATCTCTGACTCTTCAAGGACGATCTCACCCCCGGCATGCTCTGCTGTAAAGGCGATCATCAGCGAGTCCGGAAAGGGCCAGGGCTGGCTGCTGAAGTAGGTAATGTTCCGCAGCAGCAGACCGCACTCCTCGTGTACCTCACGGCTCACCGCCAGTTCCAGGTTCTCTCCGGCCTCCACAAACCCCGCCAGGACGCTGAACATCCCCTCGGGATGACGGTGAGCCCGGGCCATGAGCAGTTTTCCCTCCCGGACCACCGCCATGATCACTGCGGGGTTGATGCGGGGGTACTGGACCATGCCGCAGGTGGTGCAGACCTTGGCTGTTTCCACCGTGGACCACTCCATGGGGGCCGCGCAGGCGCCGCAGAAACGGGTGTTCCCGTTCCAGGCGGTCAGGTGGTAGGTACGGTTCATCTGGGAACACTCCAGGATGTCCATCGTGTCCGCGGCGGTGCGTCGGGAGATCACCGCCGGAATCAACCCCGCCGGGGTACCGGCTCCCTCCTGCAACAGCGGCTCCACTGCGGCGGAATCAAGCAGAACACCGGTCATCTGTTCACCCCGGTGGTCGCTGACGCGCCACGCTGCTGGAGGCAGGGAGATGGCAAGGTCCCGAAGCTCCTCCTCCCGGGGCAGGCGATGCAGGGCAGCCCCCCGGGGAGAGTGCTCACCCGGGGAAGAATGCTCACCCGGAGCGGTAAGCACCACCACGGAGCGGGTGTCCGGGAAGAGCGCCACCCTCACTCAGGTAACCTCGGCGTTACGCAGGATTCGGTCCAGCAGCGCCGGGGCCAGGCGATGCAGGAGGAGCGAGGTGCGCAGGCGGAGGTCCAGGCCGGTGTAGACCACCGTCCGGCCCCGGCGCATCCCCCGGAGGATTTCCCCGGCCGCCTGTTCCGGGGAGATGCCGCCGGCCTGGTTCCGGTCCATCCCTCCCCAGGCCTTTCCATCGCCGGTATGGGCGTTCCGGGAAATATCGGTGCGTACAAACCCGGGTATCGCTGTGGTGACCTGAATACCCCTGCCGGAGAGTTCGTTGGCCAGGGTGCGAAAAAACGCCCACTGCGCCGCCTTTGCCGCGTTGTAGCCGCTGCGCTGCGGGACGGGGATCAGGGCAGCCACGCTGGAGACGGCGCAGATCCGGCCCCTTCCGGCGGCGATCATTCCGGGGAGTACTGCTTTGGTGAGCTCCACCGCCGCGAGGTAGTTCACCTCCATCAGACGGCGATCAACATCACAGGAGGTCTCTTCCGCCGGGGCACGCTGGCTCACTCCGGCGTTGTTGATCAGTGTTTCCGGGCGAATCCCCTGACGCTGAAGCTCCACCAGGGCGGCTTTCCGTGAATCGGGATCAGCCAGGTCAACCGGCAGGATCTGAACCGTCGCACCGAGGGCGGCGCACCGCTGGCCCACCCCTTCCAGTTGGGTCCGGCGGCGACCGGAGAGGACCAGCGTTACCCTGGCAGCCCCGTTGGCAGCGATATTCAGCGCCAGAGCCTCACCGAGACCTGATCCGGCACCGGTGATCCAGATGACCCCTTCGTCGTTCACCGCCTGGGCCTGAAGAGAGAGAAGACCATCTGCAGAATGA
>SKHA01000047.1 GCA_007117185.1 Spirochaeta sp.
CAGTCGGGGATCGAAGAAAAACAGCCCCCTGTTCTGCACCACAACCGCGTCGGGATAGTCCTGGCGCAGGCGACGCAGAAATGCCGGGTAGCCCGCAGCGGTCCACTCGTATTCCGAGGGCACCGGCGCCCCCGCATTGGTGTACGAGTTGGGGCCCATCGTATCGATGGTGTCGAGAAACACGCCGTCGCACCCCAGCACCGCCGGATCCAGCATCTCTTCTATACCGTAGAGTCCGTCTATATCCCGGGTCATATCCCGCAACGTCTCGTACCACTCGGGGTCACCGACGTTGACGAAAAACGCCCCGAAGTTGATGTTGTAATCCGGGCGGCCAGCATCCTCCAGCCGGGCCACTCCACCGGGGGGCACGTCGTTCCGCGGGCCATCGTGGAGGTAGTAGCTGCGCCAGCCACCGGAGCCGGGGGCAGGCGCTCCGATACCGTAGTAGCCCTCCAGCAGGCCCCCGTCAGGAAGGGGTCCCCGGGGGTCCACCCGGGGACCGGAGAAGCGCCAGTTATCGTCGTTGAAAAACCGCCCCCGGGGATCAGCCATGATCGCATCCCACCGGGGGTACCACCCCGGCGCACCACCATGGGAACCATCAAGCGATTCGAAGTAGGCGTATGCCCGAAAATCTTCCGCGGCGGACACGTAGGCGATCACTTTCACGTCGTCTGCTGTCCCGGGACGCCCGTCAGGTCCTGCCTGCAGGCGCTGGATCGCGCTGCGCATCTGCTGGACAGACAGACCAAGCGAGTTGTTGGGGTGAATGATCACCAGGTCGAACTGTCGCAACGCCGTAACCGCGGTATCGTCCAGGGCACCGTAATAGACGGCATAGTTGGTGATAGTTTGCCCGGAGGGCGCACTGTCAAACAGGGAGCTGCCGAAGGGCAGGGTACAACCCGCCAGGGCAATAACGAGAGCGGATAGAGAAAAAAATAGAGTTTTACCCGATTTTATGGACATTTGTAAGTTGCCAAAGGATACATGATGGGCCGGAAAATGGCTACCATCCCAGCAATCCCCTCGTCGGTGCTGAAAAAGGGGGTAGCTCTGTGCCGGGGTAGTTGACACACCCGGGCGATCAGGCATAGCGTTTGCTCTCGATGAGAGCAACACCATCGAAGCCCAGGGGCACATTACCAGATCTGATTTTTGTGACGGCACCGGTTTTTCCGGTGCCGTTTTTTTTTGACCATTTTCCGGGTCACACCCCGATATCGCCGGGATGAGCGCACCACACCCCTTCGCGGGGCGCACCCTGGCGGTGATCTCCGACCTCAACCGCCAGGAGCGGTTGTATCTATACCAGCGCGCTCGAGAGCTGAAGGAGGCGCTGCAGCGTAACGACCGCGATGTGGTCGACCAGTTCAGGATCAACGACGGCGATTTCGGGATGTACGAGGTGTTTCTTGAGGACAGTACCCGCACCCGGGAATCCTTCAAGAACGCCGCCCACTTTCACCGGGTGAAGTTCTCCGAGTTCAACGCCGCCAGCTCGTCCTTCAACAAGTCCGAGAGCTACGCCGATACCTTTGCCAACCTCATCGGCTATCAGAACCGGGTGTTCGTGATCCGCAGCAAGCTGGAGGGGGTGTGCCGCCATCTGGAGGAACAGACCCGGCGGTACCGCCGGCGCCACCACCTGCCCTGGCCGGTCTCGTTCATCAACGCCGGAGACGGACGGCACGAGCACCCCACCCAGGAGCTGCTGGACGAGTTCACCTTTCTTGAGGACCTGAAGTGGTCGCCCGGGGAGATTCACCTGGCCCTGGTGGGCGACCTGTACCACGGCCGCACCGTCCACTCCAAGGTGCACGGGCTGGGGCTCTTCCGGTCGGTCCGGGTGGATCTGGTGGCACCACCGGAACTGTCCATGCCCCGGCATTACGTACAGGAGATGCAGGACCTGGGGTTTGCGGTGCGGGAGTTTGCCTCGATCGAGGAGTACCTTCGGCACGATGGCGAGGTTGCGCAGCAGTGGTACTTTACCCGCCCGCAGCTGGAGCGGATGGGTGAGCGGGTACTGCAGCGCCAGGACGAACTGCGCCGGGCGATCACCTTCGACCCCTCGCAGCAGCACCGCCTGCCGGCGGGGACCACCTTTTACCACCCCCTGCCGCGGCACCGGGAGCACCCCACCATCCCTGCGGCGCTGGACGACACGCCCCTGAACGGGTGGGAGCGGCAGTCCGCCAACGGCTGGGTGGTCCGAATCGTGCTGCTGGCGATGCTCGGCGGGAAGATCGGGGATGACTACAGCGGTCCGGTGGGGGCGGAGGTTGCCGAACCCAGGGAGTGTCTGGAACCGCAGCCTCTCCGGTCGACCCAGGGCAAGCATTACTCCGAGGGGATCCGGCCCATCGACGATGGTCTGGTGATCGACCATATCTGTGCCGGCGACACCCCCGAAGAGATCCGTTCGCACCTGGCCACGCTGATCTCGGTGATGGCGCTGCACGGCAGCGGCGGCGAGTGGGTCTCAACCGGAGGAGACAGCGGCTACAAGGGGATCCTCTTCCGGCCCCGCTTCGCCGCCCCCTCCGAGGCGACGCTGCGCAAGCTTGCCGCGGTGGTCCCGGGAGCGACGGTGAACGTGATCGCCCACGGGGAGGTGCAGCAGAAGATTCGCCTGCTCAGTCCCGACCGGATCGAGGACCTTCCGGAGCTGATCTGCCGCAACGCAATGTGCATCACCCACCCGGACAACGGCGAGCAGCTGTTGCCGCGGTTTCTCCGGCGCAATGGGGTTGGCAGTGGTGGGGTTGGCGGTGGCGGTGGTCGGGGGGCAGGAAGCGGTACCCGGGAGGGCTACTACTGTCAGTATTGCAGCACCTACCACACCTTTCGGGAGATATGGCGATGACTACAGCAGAACAACTTGCCGCGCTGGCCCTCCAGGTGGGTGCGCTGAAGATCAACCCGGGCACCCCGTTTCGCTGGGCCTCGGGGGCGCTCATGCCGGTCTATAACGACAACCGCCTGCTGCTGCGCTACCCTCGGGGTCGCGAGCTGGTGCGCCGGGGTTTGCAGGAGCTGGTAAGGGGCGATGCTGATGGCGTCGACGTCAAGACCGGGGGCGGCGCCGGAGGGGGCGGCGCGGCGGTGATCGCCGGGGTGGCCACCGGAGGGATCGTGCCGGCGGCGCTGCTGGCAGACGCGTTGGGGCTGGAGATGGTCTACGTGCGCCCGGCAGCAAAAGAGCACGGGCTGAAGCGCTCGATCGAGGGGGATTCCGGGGCAGGACTGGGGGGAACGGCGGTGGTGCTGGTTGAAGACCTGATCTCCACCGGAGGCAGCAGCGTCGCCGCGGCGCTGGCTTTGATCGATGCGGGAGCACAGATCGTCCAGTCCCTGGGGATCTTCAGTTACGGCTTTTCCGTTGCTGAGGCGCGATTCCGGGAGGCGGGGATCCCGCCGTTCCGCACCATTCTCACCTTCCCGACGCTGCTTGAAGTAGCCCGAAACGAGAACTATTTGAACGAGGAGGAGTTGATGGAGATAGAGAACTGGCAGCGTGATCCCTTTGGATGGGGGGCAGGACGATGAGAGGGCGTTATTGCGACTTGTTGAGGCGATCCGCCGGCCAAGCCGGCAACATCCTGTGTGTGGGGATAGACCCGCCGGGGGATCTGGCGAGGGCTACCGAACTGGTGCAGTCGCTCCTGGCGGCGCTGCAGGCTCTGGCCGCCGGAGGAAAACACGTCGCCGCGTTCAAACCGAACATCGGCTATTTCCACGCCCTTGATAGACCCCGAGAGGGAGACTTCGACGGGTCACGTCTCCTGGCAACGACGTTGGACGCGCTGGAAGCGGACCATCCGGGAGTACCGGTGATCCTGGACAGCAAGCGCGGGGACATCGCCCGATCCAGCGAAAATTACGCCATAGAGGCGTTCAGCGGATGGCGCACCGACGCGATGACCGCCAGTCCGTGGATGGGAGACGACTCGGTCCTGCCCCTGGCCGGGAGCGCTCCGGAACGGGGCGAAGCGGGGGTCTACGTGGTCGCCCGGAGCAGTAACCCCGGAGGAGCGCGTTTTCAGCAACCGCAGGAGGTTGTTGCGGCGGTGATGGAGTGGCGCCGGGGCGCCCCCGGTCTGGGGATCGTTCTGGGGGCCACCGCCCCGCAGGAGCTGCGGCAGACCCTGGAGCAGATCCTGAGTTCTCGCGAGTCAGCCGGCGGCGGGGCAAGCGGCGGGGCCGCAGCGATGCCGGTGCTCATTCCCGGGGTGGGACAGCAGGGGGGCAGCGCCGAGGAGGTGATGACGATCCTGAAGGAGACGGGCTACCCCCGGGAACTGGTGAGGATAAACCTCTCCAGCGGGATC
>SKHA01000245.1 GCA_007117185.1 Spirochaeta sp.
CAACTTTGTGGTGGATCAGGAAGGGCGGGTCTTCGCCAACGAGCGCTTTCTTGACGACCCGGATCGTCTGGTCCAGAGCAGAGAGAACGAGAGGGAAGACACGGTTCAGGTGGGACAGCTGCGGCTGGTCACCGTTGAGGAACCGCGGTACCTGCGCAAACAGGGATCCAACCTCTGGGATACCACCCGGGACAGCGGTGAAGCTTTCGAGATGATCGGAACGGAGCGGCCGCTGGTGTTGCAGGGCTTCCTGGAGAAGTCCAACATCAACGTGGTGGTGGAGATGACCCAGATGATCGAGGTCAACCGCGCCTACGAGGCCAACCAGAAGGTAATACAGAGTCACGACCAGAGTACCGGCCGCCTGATCCAGGAGATCATGCGTGCACAATAACGGAGGTAACCACTCATGATGCGATCGCTGTGGACTGCGGCGTCCGGAATGATCGGACAGCAATTCAATATTGACACCGTCTCAAACAACCTGTCCAACGTGAACACCACCGGCTTCAAGAGAAACCGGGCGGACTTTGAGGACTTGCTGTACCAGACCCAGCGCACCGCCGGAACGCCGGCCACCGAACGCACCCTGGTTCCGGTGGGCGTGCAGGTGGGTCACGGTGTCAAGGTGATGGGAACCCAGAAGCTGCATATCCAGGGCAGCCTGCAGAACACCGGTAACGTCGGCGACGTCGCCATCGAGGGCGAGGGGTTCTTCCGGGTGATGCAGTACGACGGCAGCTTTGCCTACACCCGGGACGGATCGTTCCAGATCGACTCTACCGGTCAGCTGGTGAGCAATAACGGACTGCGGGTGATGCCGGAAGTTATCCTGCCGGAAGGGTTCCTGCGGGAGTCGGTGAACATCACCCAGGACGGGCGTATAACGGTGATGATGCCCGGGCAGGACGATCCCATCGATGTGGGGCAGATGCAGCTGTATCGCTTCGTGAATCCCCCCGGGTTGAACGCCATCGGGGGAAACCTCTTCCGGGAAACCGCTGCCAGCGGCGGGCCCGTTGGCGGCCAGCCCGGCTTTGACGGCATGGGTCAGACCCTGCACAAGTTCCTGGAGATGTCCAACGTCTCGGTGGTCTCAGAGATGGTGAATATGATCGTGGCCCAGCGGGCGTACGAGATGAACAGCAGGGCAATCCAGACCAGCGACACCATGCTTGGCATCGCTACCGGGCTTAAACGATGAGTGAAATTACTGCAATGGGCGGCGGCAGCGCGAATATTGCCCAGCTGCAACTGCAAAACCTGCGCTACAACCTTCCTGATGGTACCCATCAGGAGCAGCTCAGGCAGGTTGCCCAGGATTTTGAGACGATTTTTGTCAAGCAGATGCTGGACAGCATGCGCAGTACCCTTAATCCGGAGAATCGGCTGGTGGACACGGGGATGGCTGGTGAGTTCTACGAGGACATGTTGTACGATGAATACGCCCAGATGATGTCCAAAACCGGGGGGTTCGGATTGGCCGATTTAATTGTGAAACAGCATTCGCCGTGATATGATGTATTCAAAAGCGTAAACTCTATCTGGTTGTGTATAATAAAAAATACACCTGAAAATAATCAAGAATTGTTGCGTTTACCTAACCCTATATGCTGTAAACAGATGCGCCGCACCAGCGGCGCTTTTTTTATGTTGGCACGCTCCTTGCTTATTATATGCAGGAGGGATACATGGCCAAGAAAATATTTGCTGATCCCGCACAAAACGATGCGCTTCAGGCCTATTATGCCCAGATACGGAAGAGCGATCTTCTGAACGCTGATGAAGAAAAAGAACTCTCCCGCCGCATTCAAGGTGGTGACATGGATGCCAGGAGAAGACTGATAGAGTGCAACCTGCGCCTGGTGGTGAAGATCGCCAAAGCCTATCTGACTCCGGACACGGCACTGCTTGATCTTATTCAGGACGGAAACATGGGGTTGCTCAAAGCGGCCAGCCGCTTTGACTACCGTCGGGACGTGCGCTTCAGCACCTACGCCGCCTGGTGGATCAAGCAGTCCATCACCCGCGCCCTGGCCAACCGCCGCCGTTCCATCAGGCTTCCTCACCGCAAGGAAGATGCGTTGAAGCGGGTCCAGCGGGCGTACAACTTCCTGAGTCAGTCCCTGATGCGTGCACCCACCATGGAAGAGATCGCTGAGGAAGTGCACCTGCAGAAGGAAGAGGTGAGTGAGATCATGCAGATCGCCATGACGCCCATCTCTCTTGACAGCGAGATCAACGAGGATAATGGTACCATTCTGGATCTTCTTGAAGACAACACCTACTCGCCGGACAATCGCGTTATGGCGCTGCTGCTGAAGGAAGAGACGCTGAACGCGGTGAAGCTGCTGAAGGAGCGGGAACAGCAGGTCATCGAGTATCGCTTTGCCCTTGGTGGGGGCGAGCGCTACACCCTGAAGCGCGTTTCCGATACAATGGGCATCTCTCCCGAGACGGTGCGTCAGATTGAGATGCGAGCGCTGCGGAAGCTGCGGGATAACTCAGAACACCTGCGGGAGATGATGGTCAACTAATCAGATTCTCCGGCGGGGGTTATGGCGACACGGGCACAGCTGATCTTTCTCGGAACTCTGCTGGTCCTTGTGGTGGCGGCGCTGTTGTGGGTGTTTGTCTCACTGCCGGATGCCCAGGCTTCGGGTGTTTATGAACCTGCGGTGTCCGAGCCGGAACCAGAGCCGGTACCTCCACTGCCACCGCCGGCGCTCCTTCAGGAAGATGAGGATCCTCCCGTTGTATACCCGCTCTATCTGGTGCTGGACGACGCCGGCCACACCCTGGAGGATCTGCGGCGGTTCTTTCCCTTTTCCGGCACCTTCACCGTGGCGGTCCTTCCCGGGCTGGCCGACAGCGTAGAGTCGGCCAGGGTCTCCCGGGCGCTGGGACACCAGGTCATTCTGCACCAACCGATGGAACCCCTCTCCGACCTTGATCCCGGCCCCGGGGCGATCTATCTGGGCGATACCGAAGAGGTGGTTCGGCAGGTTCTGGCGCGAAACCTGGCATCTCTCGGTCCGGTGGCAGGGGTGAACAACCACATGGGAAGCCGGGTCACCGCTGACCCCGAGACGATGAGAACGGTGCTGCGCTTCCTGCAGGAACAGCAGGTGTTCTTCCTGGACAGTCGAACCACCCCGGAAAGCGTGGTGGAAGAGGTGGCCCGGGAGTTGGATATCCCCGTGCTGGTGCGCCACGTCTTTCTGGATAACCACCGTACCCGGGAAGCGATCCGAGACCAGCTGCTGATAGCCCTGGACATTGCCCGGAACAACGGCGAGGTGCTGATGATCGGTCACGTCACCTCGCCGGAGCTGGCGGAGGTGCTCCTGGAGATGGAAGGAGAGATCATCCGCCAGGGATTCTCCTTTCGTCCCCTGACGGAGGCGCTGCAACGAAGGGGTGCCGATGCTGATTCTCGGAATTGAGAGCTCCTGCGACGAGACCTCTGCCGCGGTGGTGGAGGACGGACGGCTGGTCCGGTCGCTGGTGGTGGCCAGTCAGAGTGAGATACACGCACGCTACCACGGGGTGGTGCCGGAAGTTGCCTCCCGGGCCCATGTGGAGCAGATTCTGCCGGTGGTCCGGCAGGCACTGGCTGAAGCCGAAGTGGGTCCTGCTGCGCTGGCCGGGGTGGCGGTGACCAACCGGCCCGGTCTGAGTGGTTCCCTTGCGGTGGGGGTATCCTTCGCCAAAGGCTTTTCCCTGGCAACGGGGCTACCCCTGGTGGCGGTGGACCACATGGCGGCTCACGCCTATGCGGTGCACCTGGTTAATCCGGAGGCGCCGCCGCTGGAATATCCCTACCTGGTACTGCTGGTCTCCGGCGGACACACCATGATAGCTGTCAGTAGAGATCCCGAAACCCTGGACGTGCTGGGAACCACCATTGACGACGCCTGCGGCGAGGCCTACGACAAGGTCAGCGCGTACCTGGGAACGGGGTACCCCGGAGGCCCGGCGATTGACCGGCTGGCGGTGCAGGGGGACCCAAGATCCTGCACCCTTCCTGTGCCGCGCCCCGGGGCGGCAGCGGGCCCCTACGATGTCTCCTATTCGGGGCTGAAGACTGCCGTAGTCCACCAACTGGACCGGTTCTGGAACGAGGGATATCCGCGAACCAGAGAAAACGTCGCCGCGGCGTTTCAGCACCGGGCAATCACGATGCTGACGGAACAGCTGCGCCGGGCGATGAACGATACCGGAATCTTCAGGGTTGCCGCCGGGGGCGGGGTGGCCGCCAACAGCTATCTGCGCCGGTGCCTCCTGGAGTTACAGGACCAGTTTCCCTCCTGCCGGGTGGTGTTGC
>SKHA01000023.1 GCA_007117185.1 Spirochaeta sp.
GGGTGGTAATGTCGTAAGGTTTTTTATGGCGCAGTTCCTGGAACGCGCCGGTTCTGTCCAGATTCTTGTAATTCAGCATCATGTTCCTCCGCGAAATCCATTATAACCCAGCCGCAGAGGTGTTGCGACACCCCGGTCTACTGGGATACGGTTAGCTATTGGACAAGAGGAGGATGTGCCCATGAAACCGACATTGCTGGTTCTTGCCGCGGGTATGGGGAGCCGCTACGGGGGGGTCAAACAGATCGACCCGGTGGGTCCTTCCGGCGAAGCGATCATCGACTTCTCGATTTACGACGCCATCCAGGCGGGTTTTGACCGGGTGATCTTTGTGGTCCGCCAGGAGATCCAGGAGGATGTACGGGAGTTCTTCCGGGGGAAGTTTGACGACCGCCTGCGGATCGACTTCGTCAATCAGGACCTGCAGGATGTTCCGAAGGGGTTTGAAGTGCCGTCAGAGCGCGGCAAGCCCTGGGGGACGGCGCAGGCTGTCCTGGCTGCTCGCAAACGTATCGACGCACCCTTTGCGGTGATCAACGGTGACGACTTTTACGGCCGACCCGCCCTGGTGGCCATGGCGGACTACCTGCAGGCGTGCCCGGCTGACGGAACGGATTACGCCATGGTGGGCTACCGCCTCGACCGGACCCTGTCGGAGCACGGCACCGTTTCCCGGGGAATTGTGGCTGCAACTGATGAAGGGTGGATGACCGCCATCAAGGAACACCCCCGCCTGGGCTGGGAACGGCAAAAGGGGGTGGACTACCCTGTGGCAAGCTACAACGACGACCAGGCGATCCTGGCCCGCTTCACTGGCGAGGAACCGGTGAGCATGAACCTCTTCGGCTTCACCCCGGCGGCGATTGATCAGCTGAGAACTCAGTTTGCACGGTTTCTTGAGGATCGCGGAGATGATCCGAAAGCGGAGTTCTACATCCCCTACGCAGTCAGCCGTCTCATTCAGGCTTCCGAGGCGCGAATGAAGGTCCTCAAGGCTGACTCGGAATGGTTCGGTGTCACCTACCAGGAAGACCGTCCTGCCGTGGTGGCGCGTCTGGCCGCCCTGACACAAGCAAAAGAATACCCCAAACCGCTCTGGCAGTAATCGCTTCAGGAAGGGTCCCGGCGCGCCGTCTACGCCCCGAAACGGAACGCAGCGGTTTGCTTCCGCAAGAGGTCCTCGCACCGGGTGGCGCCGGCCAGGTACTCCGGGTTCTCCGGCATTTCCTGCAACGCCGCCTGATAACAGACCAGGGCCTCCCCGGGGCGGCCCTCCTCCAGGTGGACTTCCGCAACCAGCCCCTGAATCCAGCACTCCTGCTCGCGTTCCCAGGCGTTGTGGTAGCAGAAGATCGCTTTCGCCGGATGGCGGTGCTCCTGAAAGAGCTGGCCAAGGCGTATCCACGCCGTTGAGCGGTCCCGGGCGACGGTACTTCTGGCGGCGGCGCGACGCAGGGCCGCGGCGGATCGCAGAAGGTCCTCCGCAGCGGCGTGTTTCTCCGCCTCGATGAGCCACGCTCCACCGGTGAACTGTCGCGGGTCGATCAGTCGCTGCCGGGATTGGGCCTCGCGGAAAGCACTCTCAAACAGGTCCAGCTGCTCACCTGCATCTCCGTCGTGGGGAACATAGGCACGTACCGTTCCGGGTTCCGCCTCGATAATGTGGAACTCCGCTGGTGATTCCTCCAGCATCTCGGCGTGAAAGTAGCGAAACCCCAGCCAGGGCAGCAGCTCGTGAAACTCCTCCGCGCCTGGTGGCAACTCCGGACACACGGTGGTGATGGAACGGTCACGAAAGGAGCCCCGGAGCCAGCTGCGACGGGTGAGGGGATGGTCGCGCAGCAGCGCCTTGACGAACCACCAGAACGGGCCAAAGTGGCGATAACGCTCCGGCGTGCTCAGCAGCTGGGGGATAACGTCCTCAAGCTCCTGCCTGAGGGTTGCTTTGCGGTCCTCCGGGGTGGTCGACGACAGAGCGGCTTCGATCTGGGTTGATGAAAAAAACATTGATGCTCCTGAAGAACGTAGTCGGAGAGAAACGCGTCTGAATTGAGTGTCAGCTTCGGTCGGCTCGGGAAATGGTTTGCACCAGGTGGTGAAGCGACTCCGCCAGCTCCTGGGGCAGTTCCTGCCGGAACTCGTCGCGGACCAGGCGCAGCCCCCGATATTCCCTGTCGGTGAGCATCACCGTCCCCTGATCCATACCCCCCGCTACCAGATCCACCAGGGCCGCAGCGATCTCCTGCGCGCCGTCCATCTGAAACTCCCGCACCAGGCGCCGATAGATCGCACCACCGAGCTCGGGCAGAGCGATAAAACGTCCCAGGGCGGCTGCGCTTTCCTCAGCGAGAGCGTTGAGGTGTGCCGTTGTCATTTCACGAAGTTCAAGTAAAAAAGCGTCCCGAGCGGTCATACCCCGACGATACTCGGGGGAGGGACAGGCGTCAACGGCGAACCCCTCAGGTGCAGTTCTTTCTCCCGCTTTATGATATATTCGATTATAGCATGCGGAATACTGAACGCTACACGGTCCCGGAAGAGGTGGTGGAACTGCCGGACCTGGAGCAGTATTCCGCCGTTTACCGGGAACTTCCCCTGTTGCGGCGGATTCTGCTCTGGTTTCGTGTTTGGTTGGGGGGGAAGTCTCTGCCCGCAGTTTTGCGGGAGATGGAGCAACAGCGCCTCATCCACAGCATGCAGCGCTCCTACTCGGACATTATTGATACGGGAAGTCTGATGCTGCTGGCAGGCTTTTACGAGCCATTGCGGGAAGTCTCCCGCCGGGCCGCCCCCATGCGGGCGGTTGTGGATGTGATCAACCGTGAAAAACGCACCGCTTTCGTTCTGGGGGTGCTCAAGGTTTCCGAACCTGAGGTCTCTGCTCAGCTTGAAGCAGCGGCGGAGCTCCCCGAGGAGATTCTGGACAACTACGCCATTACCGCCGCCGAAGCGACAACCCAGTTGCGGCGGCGCATGCAGGAAGCGCTGGATATCCACGCGGCGCAGATCAAGAAACGGATCGTCCCGGTCCTGCTGGGAGTGCACGGATTTACCGCCCTGGCAAATGTCTCCTGGGAGAGTCTGGTTCCCCCGGCGGATGCGGTACAGAACCGGATTCCCCTGAAAGCGGTACGGGGCGAGCTTGTGGAGTTACATCGACAGTTGCAGTGGTGCCGGAAATTTCCCGTGGTGGAGGAGCTTGCCCTTGCTGCGGAGATCGCCTCCAATCGCCTGGGACGGTCTTTTGCGGCGCCACAGGATCTCTGGAAACACCTGGACGCCGCCGATGCTGCCGTTCCCTTTGAGGACCTGATTCGCATTGCCCTTGAGGAGCCTGGAGCGATCATCCACCCTGCCTCGCACGATGCCGGCCAGTGGTGGCCAGCACTGGGGGAGGAGTACCTGCACAATCTGAACGGCGGCCCGGCACTGCTGCGACACCGAACGTTCCGTCTGGAGTCACTGATGCGGGAGGAGTTTGGGGTCAACGCTCCGCCGGTGACGTGGCTCCCGGTGGCCCTGTACCAACGGAGTGCCGGCGCGCTGCGGCGATTGGCACTGGGTGCGGACTTTCGTCGCACCCGGGTCCTTGCCGGTTCGATTTCCCGGGAAGAAAGCCTGCTGTCTCCTATTAACAGAAAGCAACTGCTGGACGCCCACGTTGCGCTGGATCAACACATCGACGAACTGGAATCGTTGATTGGAACCGGGGAAAACCGCGGCAAGATCGGTGAGGAGATGAAGCGACTGAACGACAGCACCGGGGACAAGTCCATCATTCGGGTCCAGCTGGCTTCGTTGATCGGACGCCACCGCCCCCGGGTGCGGGTGCTGCTGGACGATGCCCTGGCGGCGTTGGGGACGATCCAGAACGTGTGTGCCGAGGAATACCGCCCGATAGCCCGGGCGATGCCCCAGATCGGAACGGTCCTGGCTGAAACCCTTGGCAGCACCTCTCCGGTGACGGTGCTGGACCGGATCGTCCAGCGGTATCCCCTTCTGGTGGCGGTGCTTCAGGGGCTTGTGGCGATAGAGGACGAGATTACCGCGACCCCGACTCAGTAGAATCGCTGACCGGACCCCGAAGGAACAGCTCCATCGCCTGTCTCAGGGAGGGAAAGGCGATGCGATCCAGCTGCTGCCGGACCTGATCCCGCGACAGGAGCACGAAGCCGGCTATCTCGGTTTCCTGCAGCGATCCCGGTTCCTCCGTCAGTGTCCCGGTGAAAACCAGATCACAGGTGTTGTAGGTGACCCCGCGGTAATGGTACCGGTTGGGGGCGGAGCAGAGGTAGCGCAGCTCCTGCGCCTCCAGGCGGATCTCCTCGCGGATCTCCCTGATCAGTGCCTGCTCTGCGCTCTCCCCCGGATCCACGAATCCTCCGGGGAAGTCCAGCATCCCTTTGGCCGGTTCGTTGGCCCGCTCCAGCAGGAGGACTCTGTCCTGGTACAGCAGAATCGCCCCGCAGGCGGCGGCGGTGTTGTGAAAGAAGACAAAACCACAGCTGGGGCAGGTAAAGCGGTTTGAGCTGTTCCATTGCAGATCGCCGGCGCCGCAGGATGGACAATGCTGAAACGGGTGCGGGTGTTCCGTTCTCATCTCAGCCCTCCGGAGGTACTACTTCGGCAACCACAGCCGGAGCGGCCCTGGGAGACCCGATCAGACGAACCGAGAGCAATACCAGGGCCCCGCCGGCAAGCTGCAGCGGCGTCAGGCGCTCTCCCAGCAGAATCCACCCGGTGAGGGCGGTGATCAGGGGGATGCCGTTTATGTACAGCGACGCCCGCCCCGCTTCGGCGTAGCGCAGCGCCCAGTTGTACAGCAGGAACGCCGTCACCGTAGCCCCCACCGCCAGAAACGCCAGAGCTCCCCAGCCAACCGGCGAGAGTCCCCCGAGGGAGCGCGCCGGGGGTGACTGCATCTGCCAGAGCAGAACAAAGACCCCCGCCCCCCACCACGTCTGCACCACCGTGAGGTTGACCGGGTCGTGGCGCTGGGTCAGGTTGCGCGCCAGGGTGATGTAGAACGCCGCCGAGATCACCGCCCCCAGGATCAGGAGGATTCCCGGGAGACGACCGGTGGCTATCCCGGAAACAGCCGTGCCGTCCCCGGTTACCAGCAGGACGATTCCGGCAATGGAGACAACCACCGCGATAACCCCGCCGCGACGGATCGGCTCTCCCAGGAAGATCGCCGCCAGGACCATCACCGCCAGGGGGATGGTAGCGATAATGAGCGATGCGGTGGTCGCCGGGATCAGACGGATCGCGTAACTCTCGAAGAGGAAGTACGCCACCGGCTCGGCCAGGGCGGTGAGCGCGATCAGCCCGTGGGTTCGGCGGTCAAATCGCGGGCGCCCCCGCAGAAGCATCACTACTGCCAGCAGGATCGAGGCGATGAGAAAGCGAATACCCATGTACGTCAGCGGGGTGATCTCAGTCAGCACCAGCTTGGAGGCAACGAACGAGACCCCCCAGAGAACCATGGTGGTGACCATCGCCAGCTGCACCAGCAGCGGATGTGGTGTTGCCCGGATCGTCACGAGGCGCTCACCCGCTCTTTCGGGCGAGCAGTTCCCCCGGCAGCAGCGCCCGGTAGATCACCTGCGCCGCCGGCGTGGCAACCCCTGCCTGAGCGCCAAGGCGCACAATCGCCCCGGTCTGGGATTCCAGCTCCGAGGGGAGCCCCTGCATCACATCCCGCTGCATCGACGCGGTCCCGCTCTCGTTCAGGGAGTCCACAAACGCCATGGTGTCCTGGTGAACCCTCTCTGGCAGATCAACACCCCGGGCGCGTCCCACCGCCAGGACCTCATCCAGGACCTGCAGCAGAAGCTGCCGGGACTCCGGGTTGGTCCGCAGGGGCCCCACAGGGACCCGGGCCACCGAAGCCACACTGCTCCAGGACGAGATAAAGACGAACTTGCGCCAGATCGCGCTCTGGATATCCTCGGGAATGTCCGCTTTCACGGCGCTACAGGACTGAAACAACTGCAGCAGCTGCTCAACCCGCTCGGACCGGCTGTTGTCCAGCTCGCCGAAGCGCACCACCGGCTCCACCCCGGCATGGCGAACGCGCCCCGGCGCCACCACCATGCTGACAATCGCGCACAGCCCCCCCAGCACGTGCTCCCTCCCCAACACCGGCGCCAGAATTTCCGCCGCTTCCACCCCATTCTGCAGGGGCAGCACCATCGTGCCGGGCCCCACCAGGGGCTTCACCGCCTGCGCCGCCTCCGGAAGCTGCCACGCCTTTACCCCCAGAACGACCAGATCAACCGGGCCGACCTCCCCGGGGCGGTCCGTCGCCGCCGCAGCCGCCGGGGCCACCGTAAAATCGCCGGCGATACTCTCCACCTGCAGCCCCTCCCGGCGGATCGCTTCCAGGTGCGCCCCCCGGGCGATAAAGGTCACGTCCGCCCCCGCCTGAGCCAGGCGCCCACCGAAATACCCGCCGACACCACCGGTCCCGTAGATCGCAATTCGCATTGTTGTACCGTCTCCCTTCTGGATGTTCATGTTTTGAATGGTTCACCAGTATACCCCGGATCGCCGGGATGATCTCCTGCCAAACCGATCCTCTTCCCGGGTTTATGCCAAATGACAGGTGCGGCGCAGCTGCCGGATTCATGGTGCTTTTTGTTGCGCCCTGGGGGAAACGACCGCAGCATGGAATCAATTCAATAACGAGGAGGCTGTATGGAAGCAGTTGCCATGGGTACGCGGGCGCGTATTCAAAAGTTTGGTCGGTTTCTCAGTGGCATGGTGATGCCCAACATCGGAGCGTTTATCGCCTGGGGACTCATCACCGCCATGTTCATCCCCACCGGGTGGTTGCCCAACCCTCGCCTGTCCGAGCTTGTCGGGCCGATGATCCTGTATCTGCTGCCCCTGCTGATCGGATTTACCGGTGGCCGGATGGTGTGGAATATCCGCGGCGGCGTTGTGGGAGCAGTGGCTACGATGGGTGTCATCGTCGGCGCGGATATCCCCATGTTTCTCGGGGCGATGATCATGGGACCGATCGGTGGTATCCTGATCAAGAAGTTCGACGAGGCGGTTGAACCGCACGTTCCGGTGGGGTTCGAGATGCTGGTGAACAACTTTTCCGCCGGCATCATCGGTGGTCTGCTGGCGATCCTCTCGCTGGTGACGATCAACCCGGCGGTTGTGGCGATCACCGTGGTCCTGCAGGCGGGTGTTGACGTGATCGTCTCGGCGGGGCTGCTGCCGCTGACCTCGATCTTTATCGAGCCGGGAAAGATCCTCTTTCTCAATAACGCGATCAACCACGGAATCCTGGGACCCCTCGGCGCGGCGCAGGTCCAGAACCTGGGGCAGTCCATCTACTTCCTGCTGGAGACCAATCCCGGTCCCGGGCTGGGTATCCTGCTGGCGTACTTCTTCTTCTCCAAGGGCGGCGTGAAAGACTCAACCCCCGGGTCGGTGATCATTCACTTCTTCGGTGGTATTCACGAGATCTACTTTCCCTACGTCCTGATGAACCCCGCCCTGATCCTGGCGGTCATCGCCGGTGGAATGTCCGGCGTGCTGGTCTTCGTGATTCTTGGTGCCGGCGCGGTGGCTACACCCTCTCCGGGCAGCATCATCGCCCTCATGGCGGTGGCACCCCGGGGCGGTCACATCGCCATCCTGGCGGGAATCACCATTTCCACAGCGGTAAGCTTCTTCGTGGCGATGCCTTTCGTCCGCAGCTTCACCCGCCGTCAGATCGACGGAGGAAAGACCCTCGATGAGGCACGGAACCAGATGAAAGCGATCAAGGGTCTTGGTGCGGTTCGGAAGATCGTCTTTGCCTGCGACGCCGGAATGGGGTCCAGCGCAATGGGCGCCAACCGCCTGAAGAAGAAGCTCAAGGCTGCCGGGCTGGACGTGGCGGTGGAGCACGCATCGGTGGACGATATCCCCCAGGACGCCCAGCTGGTGATCTCTCACGTGAACCTGACCGAGCGCGCCCGGGCGGCGGCACCGCAGGCACGGCATTTCAGTATCACCAATTTTGTCAACGCACCGGAATACGATGATATCGTAAAAGAACTGGCCGGGCAGGCACAGGAACCCGCCACCGTCTGAGTTGCGCCATCAGCGTAGCCGTGGCGGCGGGGTGTAGCCTCGCTCGTCACGGCCCGTTGACGGTGACCCAGGAAAGGAAGGAACACAATGGCAGGTTTTGTAGAACGACTTATTCGAAGTGGCACCATCCTGGTGCGTCACCACGCCGGTGACTGGGAAGAAGCGGTTCGCGTTGGCGGTGCCCTGATGGTGGAAGCCGGTCTGGCTGAAGACCGCTACATCCAGGCGATCATCGAGAACCATCGGACCATCGGTCCCTACTTCGTCATCGCTCCGGGCATCGCCATGCCCCATGCCAAGCCGGAGAACGGGGTGCTTGAGACGGGGTACGCGCTGATGACCCTGGACGAACCGGTGGAGTTCGGTGACGAGGAAAACGACCCGGTGGATATCCTGATCTTTGCCGGGGCGATAAACCGGGAAGAACACAATCGCGAGGTGATTCCCCAGATCGCGGAGTTGTGCGACAGCGACGTGCATATCGCCGCACTGCGGGCGGCGGGAACCACGGAAGAGATGGTGGCGGCGTTGCAGCGCTTTGAGGCTGCCCTGGAAGCGGGAGAACTGGACTGATGAGAGAAACAACCCTGGAAGTGCTCAACGAAGAGGGGCTGCATACCCGGCCGGCTAACGAGTTCGTCAAGACGGTCAAACAATTCGAGTCGACGGTGACCCTCCAGAAGGGTGATACCGACGTTCCCGGCAAGAGTCTGCTGAAGATCATGAAGCTGGGGATCGTCACCGGCGACACCATTACCCTGCGCTGCGACGGCCCCGACGAGGACGCGGCGATGGACGCGCTGGTCCGTCTGGTCCAGCCGGGGTCCCCGGAATGATGCAGGGAATCCCCTCCTCACCGGGGATCGGGGTGGGGCGCGTGTTCATCCTCCACGAGCGGGAGGTGCCTCTGGGCAGAACCGGGCCGAACCCCCCCGCGCCGGACGGCTCGGGGGGGCAGGTTCACCTGCGGCGCAGCACCGAGAGCGAGCTGGAACGGTTTCAACGGGGGGTGAAGGTTACCGGTAGCTACTACCAGTCCCTGATCGAGCGGGTACGCCGGAACATCGGCGCCGAGGAAGCGGAGATCTTCGAGGGACACCTGGAGATCATCACCGGCGACGATATCGCCGAGGCGGTGGAAGAAGCGATCATGACCCGTGAGGCCATCGCCGAGCGGGCGGTGGTGGACTTTGCCGAGGAGACCGCCCGGGACTTCGAGCAGCTGGAGTCGGAGTACTTCCGGCAGCGCGCCGGAGATATCCGCGATATTGGCCGTCGACTGGCCGAGGCGATTTACTTCGGTTCCATCACCGACCCCGGGGCTCTGCCGGAGGGCAGTATCGTCATCGCCGAGGAGCTGACTCCGTCGGCGACGGCGCGGCTGGAAATCCGCAACGTCGCTGCCATCGCCACCGAGAAGGGTGGGCGCACCTCCCACGCGGCGATTCTGGCGCGATCCCTCTCTATCCCCTGCGTTACCGGGGTGGAAGGACTGGTCTCTGCCGTCCGGAGCAACCAGCTGCTGGTAGTGGACGGCGACTCCGGCACAGTAGAGACGGAGGTCCGTCAGGAGGACGTTCAGGAGATCACCCAGCGGATGCGGCGGAACCGGGAGGACCTGCAGCGGCGCGCCGAGTGGTCCCGGCGGAACCCTGCCGAGCTTGCTGACGGGACGCCGGTGCACCTGGCAGCCAACGTCGGTGGCGGCGAGGAAGCGGAGCTGGCGGCGAGCCTCGGGGCCCGGGGGGTGGGTCTCTTGCGTAGCGAGTTCCTGTTCATGCGCTACTCCGACTTTCCCACTGTTGATCAACAGGCTGGTGATTACCGCCAGGCCTGCATTGCCATGGCGCCGGAACGGGTGATCGTCCGTCTGCTGGACTGTGGCGCCGACAAACCTCTGCCGTACGCACGGCAGACAGCTGAGGACAACCCGTTTCTGGGAGAGCGGGGAATCCGCTACCTCATGGCCCGGGAGGAGCAGCTGCGGAATCAGCTGCGGGCGATCGCACGGGTTGCCGCTGAGGGCCACGCAATTGCAGCGATGATCCCCATGGTAATTTCGCTGGAAGAGATTCAGCGGGTCCGGGACATCCTCCAGGAAGAGGGGGCAGCGGTTCCGGTGGGCATCATGGTGGAGACCCCCTCGTCGGTGCTGACGATAGAGGCTCTGGCGGCTCACTCGGATTTTGTGAGTATCGGTACCAACGACCTGGTGCAGTACCTGCTGGCGGTGGACCGGGGTAACCCCCGGGTGGCCGGGTTGTACCGGGAGTTTCACCCGGCAGTGATGACCGCCATCGACCAGGTGGTCCAGGCAAGCCACGCCCGGGGCATCCACGTGGGTGTTTGCGGCGACATGGCCAGCCACCGCGATAGTGCCCTGGCGCTTCTCGCTCTGGGCGTTGACGAGCTGAGCGTGTCTGTCAGCGCCGTCCCGGACATCAAGGCTACCCTTCGCAGGGTGGCACCGGAACAGCTGCGGGACCTGCGGACAGCGCTGCTCTCCGGCACCATGGACGCCCGGGACGCCGCGGCAGCCCTTGTTCCCGAAAATCCGATGCCCTGGGAAGTTGGATAGTGCGGTGAAGCGGCGGATCGAGGAGATTCTGCGGCTGCTGGCAGGCAGCAGCGGCTACACAACGATCGAACACATCGCTACCCGAACAGATGCGGGGGTCCGAACCATCCACCGTGACCTGGAGACGCTGGAACGCAGCCTCGGTCTGCGCGGGGTCCGGCTGGAGCGGCGGCGGGGTTACGGGGTGCGCCTGCTGGACCCCCTGCCGGATTCGCTGCTCACTCAGGGGCTGGGTTCGGCCGCCTCGGGAGGGGTGGAGTCGCCGGAGCGTCCCCTGATGATCCTGTTGTACCTTACCCTGGCCGGTGACTGGACCAAGATCTCTGAGCTGGCTCACGTCTTCTTTGTGAGCGACTCCTCCATCAGTTCGGACCTGTCCGGCCTGGAGGCGCTGCTCCCGGAGACCCTGCGGATCGAGCGCCACAAGGGTGTGGGGGTGCAACTCCGGGGGAGTGAACTCTCCCGACGGTTGATTTACCTGGCGCTCTTTCCCGTTCTGCTGCCGCTGTACCTCCTGGAAAGCGAGGGGTACCGCCGGGTGGTTCGTTCTCTCGGCCTGCTGGAAGAGCGCGACGCGATCATGCTGCTCATTCGGGAGATTGAACGCCACCTTGGTTTCGCCCTTTCCCCGGCGTATACCAGCATGGTTTTCGGGTATCTCTTTTTGTTGCGTCGTCGCCTGGGGGTGCAAAGCGAGCCGCTGCAATTGAGGGGGTTCGCTCTGCCCCTTCCCAAGCCATTCTTCGAGACTGCCCAGACGATCTGCGAGGCTGTACACGGTGGATCCACCCCGGAAAACGGCGAGGTCGTTCTCCTTGGTCATGTCCTGGCTTCCTGCGAGGTTGCCGCTCCGCCTACCGGGCGGGTGCTGCAGCTCACCGGATCGCTCTCCCCGGTGATCCAGACGGTGGTTGAACGCACCCTGGGGATCCTGGAGGAGCAGGAGCGGACATGGCTCCACGACGACCGCTCGCTGCTGGATTACCTGCGGATGACCCTCTCTGCGGCGGCCCGGCGCCTTGACCTTGGCACCCCCCGCTGGCGGGATCGCCTGATGGGGTCCGTAACGGGGTTTGAAGGTACACCCGAAGGAGTTGCTCTCACCCGGGAGTTCTGCAACGGTTTCCACACCCTGCTGCCGGAGGTGCCTCCGGAGGTGGTGCAGCGGGAGCTGGGCGAGGCGATCCGGGCGCTGGGGGCGCGAATAGAGGGGGTCCACCGCCGCAGGGCCGCCCATATGTCGGTGCGGATTCTCTGTTACGAAGGACTGGGTATGTCCAGCTATCTGCAGGCGCTGGTGCGGGAGGTGTTGCCGGCGGGTGCGCGGATCGACTCGCGATGGGACCCGGACTTCGCCACCTCGCCGGATCCGGGAAACTACGACCTGGTGGTATCCACGTATCCTCTGCAGACCGGGCAGACGCCGCTGCTGATTATTGACAGCGACACCCCTCCCGAAGCGATTCGAAACGCCCTGCGGGAAAAGGTGATGGAGATCGCCCAGGCAAAAGGGGTCCCCGGTGAGGCAGACCGACAGGACCTCCCTCAGCCTTCTGTGCCGGACGGTCAGGGAATCTCCCTGACGGCGATCATGGCGGTGGTACAGGGTTTTTTCGTTGTTCCTCGTGCGGTTGATATGGACCTTCTGGATCAGGTTGTGGCCCAGGTGGATCGGGGCGATTGCGATCTTTCGATTCTGAAACAGGATTTTGAGCGGCGGGAGTCCTACGGGAGCCTTGTCTTTGACGAAGTGGGAGTGCGTCTGGTTCACTGCCGGTCCGCTGCGGTCCCGGAACCGCGGGCGGGGGTCATCCAGCACGGTGAGAACGACCTGACCATCATGGTCCTGGCTGCTCCGGTCAGCGCCCCGCCGGAGGAAACCCGGGTTCTCTCTGAGCTGGTGATTGCCCTCACCGATGATCCCGGTTTCTCCGACGTTATTGCCCGGGAGACCGCGCAAACAATTCAAACGAAAATACTCGAACTTTTCAGCCGGACCATTGGGTAACCGGCACGGTACGGGAGGTACAGCAATGCAGAATGTGGTTCACTTTGGCGCCGGAAATATCGGCCGCGGTTTTATCGGGAACCTTCTTTCCCGATCGGGATATCGGGTTGTCTTTGCCGACATCAACAAGACGATCATACCTGAACTGCAGGAGCGCCAGGGCTATACGGTAGAGGAGGTCGGGGCAACCCGGCGGGAAATCGAGGTGGCTCCGGTGACGGGGCTCTTCTCCGACGACCCGCAACTGATCGAGGCGATAGCACAGGTTCCCCTGATCACCACAGCAGTGGGCCCCGGAGTGTTGAAGGTGATCGCCGGGACGATCGCCGCGGGGTTGCGTCGACGGGTTGAAGCGGGGAATACCGAACCTCTGAACATCATCGCCTGCGAGAACATGACCGGCGGGTCCTCGGCGTTGCGTTCAGCGGTGATGGAGACGCTGGACGGCGAGACGGCAACGAGGATCGCTGAAACCGTCGGGTTTCCCGACTCGGCAGTGGACCGCATCATCCCGCCGATGTACATCTCGCCGGATCCTCTTCTGGTTCGGGTGGAGGAGTTCAGTGAGTGGATCGTGGATCGTACCGCCTTTGTCGGTGAGGTGCCCGCTATTGAGGGCATGGTTCTCACGGACAATCTGGAAGCGTACATCGAAAGGAAGCTCTTTACCCTGAATACCGGCCACGCCGTGACGGCGTACCTGGGGGCGCTTAACCGCTACCGGACGATCGGCGAGAGTATCGGCGACCCACGCATTTCCGAGGTGGTCCAGGGGGCGATGGTGGAGAGCGGGGAGGTGTTGATCCGGCGCTACGGGTTTGAGCGGGCTGCCCACGGCGAGTACATCCAGCGGATCCTGCAACGCTTTCACAACCCCTTTCTGGTGGACGAGGTTGAACGGGTGGGGCGGGAGCCCCTGCGGAAGCTCAGCAGCGGCGATCGGTTGATCAAACCCCTGCGGGGAACCCTGGAATACTCTCTGCCCCACCGAAACCTGGTGGCGGGGATCGCCGCGGCGTTTGCCTTCGATGACCGCCGGGATCCCCAGACGGTGGAGCTGCGGGGGCGGTTGGCCACCCAGGGGCTGTCGGCCACCGTCATGGAGGTGACCGGGCTGGGCGAGGGCCCCGGTGAGCGGGAGGTGGTTGGCGAGATCGTTCACGGATGCGAGGGAATCGCCGCCCGGACCCAGGTGGAGTCGTTTGTACGCCACCGCACCCATATCGTCACGATTCACGAAGCGGCAGCCCAATTCTCCTCTCTGGTCGCTGAAGCGATAGCCGGTGGAGAGGTAATTGTCGCCGATCAGGGAAGGCCCGTTGTCCGCCTGACTCCGGTTGCGCCGGCGGTGTAGACCAATATGTAACTACTGACATAATAGAGAATATCTTTGCGAAAAAGCTGACAGAAAACGTTTGATAGTTCTTCGGGGTGGAGCTAAACTCTTGATGGGTGCACCCGTGCGCACCCTGACTTTCGGCATCGAAAAAGGGGGCAGCTGTTTGGACGTACGCGACCGCACCATTCTCCTGGTCGAGGACGAGGCGATCATCGCCATGGCGGAGAAGCTGCTGCTGCAGCGCGAGGGGTACCACGTGGTGGTGGCCGGCAGCGGGGAGGACGCGATACGGATCGTGGAGGAGAATCCGCAGATAGACCTGGCCCTGATGGACATCGACCTTGGTCGTGGAATGGACGGCACCGCCGCGGCAGCGCAGATTCTGCGACTTCGAGATATCCCGGTTCTCTTTCTCTCCAGCCACACCGACGGCGAGACCGTTGAACGGACCGAACGCATCACCTCTTACGGCTACGTAGTAAAAAGCTCTTCCCCGACGGTCCTGTTTGCGTCGATCAAGATGGCGTTCAAGCTGCACCACGCGGACCAGACGATCCTGCAGGATCGGGACACCCTGCAGGCGATGATGGACGCCTCGCCGGTAGGGATGCTGGTGATCGACCCGCGCCTGGAAGTGGTGCGGGTGAACGCCGCGGCGGAGCGGATCGCCGGACGCCGTCTTGCCGAGATGGACCACCCCCGATGCGGAGACTTTCTGGGGTGCGTCAACCGCTGGGAGGCTCCCGGGGTGTGCGGAGAGACCCGGCACTGCAGCTCCTGCACCCTCTTCCAACACATTTCTCTGACAGTGAAACAACGCACCGGTGTCCACCAGCACATCGCCCAGTTCCGTCTCGCTTCAGGAGACGATCCCGCCCAAACCAGCCCTCGCTGGCTCTCCTATAACACCGCTCCCGTTCAGATTGATGGTCAGGCGGCGGCATTGGTGACGATGGACGATATCACCGGACGCCGTGACGAGGAGGAGCGGATGCGGCTGCTTGGGGCGATCGCCGACAGCACCACCACCCTGGTGATCATCACCGATGTCCAGCGCCGGGTCACCTGGATCAACCCTTCCTGCCTGGCCCTCACCGGATACGAACAGAATGACCTCATCGGCCGTA
>SKHA01000142.1 GCA_007117185.1 Spirochaeta sp.
CCAGGCTCGAGAAACGCTGAAGCCCGATCAAAGATGCTCTTCTCCTGTACCGCGTTCTCCAACCGCTCAATGATCGCCAGGATATCCGTGCCGGACTCGGCGATGATCTGCTCCTGGGCCAGACGAATCGCGTTCCAGACTGGCATCGCCTGAGCAACCCGTTCGGCACCGTGCCGGGAAAGGCGCAACAGACGGCGACGTCGATCCGTAGGGTCTTCAAACTGTTCGATGATTCCGAGCTTGATCAGCTGCGCCGCCACCTGATGGACGTGGGCGTGAGTAACGTGCAACGCCGTGGCGATCTCGGTGATCGACCCGTGACGGCGCGCGGTGAGGTAATTGGCGATGAGAAACCAGATCGGTTTGAAGGGGACACCAGCGTAGTCGTAGAGGCTGGCGTAGTCCTGGTAGAGCATCTCGCTCAACCGCTTGAGTCGGCTTCCCAGTGAGCTGGCCTGCAGCTCCGCAATAAGATCCATTAGACAACTACCCTACCTTGGCGCAAGGGTAACACGGGTCCCCGGGTATGGCCAGCTTCTGCTGCGCCGCAGGCTATCCCTGGGCGCGCATCTTCGAGACATGCCCGGGCAAAGGAATGATCGTGACCCCTCGGGTGCGCTCCACCCAGCGGACAAAGCGGTACTTGTTTTCCCGGGCGTCCATAGCCGGCAGAGGGACGTTCTGCGTGCCCGTCTGCACTTTGGCCACCACCATGGAGAGGCGTTCCCTCGCCAACGCGGCGGTGACTGAATCCTGAAAGTCGTCAACAGTCTCTACCGTTGCAGCCACGGGGAATCCCAGCGCCAGGGCTGCCGCGGCCAGGTTGGCCCTGCCGGCGGTTGCAGTCGGGTATCCTCCCGGGGACTCGTGGGCCTGGTTGTCGAACACCACAACGGTGAGGTTCGGGGGCGCTTTTTCCGCCACCGTGGCCAGCCCGCCCAGGTTCATCAGCAGGCTGCCGTCGCCCTCAAACACCAGAAACTGCCGGTCCGGCCAGGAGAGGGCCATACCGAAGGCGATGGAGGTGGCAAGGCCCAGAGAATGCCACATGTAAAAGGTGGAATCGTTGTCGTGGAGGTGCTGCCACTCGATCGCCACCCCCCCGATATTGGTGATCACCACCGTCTCGCCGATGTGGGGGGCCAGTGCGGTGAGACACTCGAACCGTTTCATCATTGAACCTCCTGCGCCAGGGATCCCCGGGTCATGAGTACCGCCGCCGGTCGCTGGGAGGTCCGCATGAAGTGGGTGGCGTTGGCTACCGCCGGGGAGATCTCGTCCGCCCGGGTGACCACGCGATAGGGAATCTCCAGGCTGTCCAGCACCGGCTCGGTCACCCGGCCCAGGGGAACGTGAAAGAAGGACTCCTCTTCCATCGTCCCGCGATAGCTCACCAGCAGGAGCAACGGGATGTCGTACAGACCGTTCAGCGTTGTCAGGGCGTTACAGCAGTTGAGCAGCCCCGAGTTCTGGATGACCAGCGCCGGCACCCGCCCGGTGAGCCACGCGCCGGCGCAGACGCCCACCCCCTCCTCTTCCCTGGCCAGCGGGACGTGGATGCACCGCGGGTCCGCCCCGAGAGCCAGCAGCAGCTGGTGGATCCAGCTGTCGGGCAGGGTAGCGGCGAAATCTATTCCGGCGGCAAAGAGCGCCTCCGCTACGGGACTCGTCGCCATCATGGCCGGCCTCCGTTCTGTTTGGCGTAGTAGCGGTCCATCTCATCAAGGTCAACCGGAGCGATGGCGGTGCGGACCGTTTTGCTCTGGGTGAACTCCATGATCGTATCGGCCAGTCCGAGTTTTCGACCCACCCCGCTCTTCTTGAAGCCGCCGAAGGGCGCCCCCAGGAAGGTGCTGTTGGCGTAGTTGTTCACGAAGACGATCCCCGCTTCCAGCTCCCGGGCCAGGCGGTTGGCGTGCATCATGTTGGTGGTCCAGACCGCCGCGGTGAGGCCGTAATCCGAGTCGTTGGCCAGAAAGATCGCCTCCCGGGTTGTGCGGTAGGTGGCCACCACCAGGACCGGTCCAAAGATCTCCTCCCGCCAGATCCGCATCTCCGGGGTGACGTCGGTGAAGATCACCGGGGCGAAGAAAAACCCGTTGGGCAATCCGTCAGGCAGGGTGCCCCGGTGGAAGACGGTGGCCCCCTCGTCCTCGCCGATCTTCACGTAGTCCCGGACCTTTTCGTACTGCCGCGGCGAGGCCAGGGTCGCCAGGGTGTTGGCCTCGTCCCACCCCGGGCCGATGGTGACGCCGGAGACCAGCTCCTTCAACCGCGCCAGAAAGCGCGGGGCGATCGCCTCGTGCAGGAGGAGCCGTGACCCGGCGGTGCACGCCTGGCCGGTGTTCTTGATGAACGCGTTGAACGCTCCCTGGGTGGCGGCGTCGAAATCCGCATCGGGCAGGACGATGTTGGCGTTCTTGCCCCCAAGTTCCAGCATGACACTCTTCACCAGCCGTCCCGCCGCCTCGGCCACCAAAGCGCCGGTGCTGTCGTGGCCGGTGAAGGCGATCTTGCGCACGTCGGGGTGCTCAACCAGCCGCGCTCCGGGGACTCCCGCGCCGGTGACCACGTTGATCACCCCCGGGGGGAGAATCTCCTGCCAGATCGCGGCAAACCTGAGGGTGGTCAGCGGCGTCTCCGGTGCCGGCTTGACGATCACCGTGTTGCCCAGCGCCAGCGGTGCAGCGGTGAAGTCGGCGGTGTGCATGGGCGGCCAGTTCCAGGGGATGATGGACCCCACCACGCCGTAGGGCTCGCGGATGGTGTAGTCGAACAGCCCGTCCCGCTCGGGGATAGTGACCCCCTCAACCTTGTCGGCCACGCCGGCGTAGTACCGGTAGTTGCGGATCGCCTCGCCCACGTCCATTCGCGCCTGCGCCAGGGGCTTGCCGTTCTCCATCGTCTCCAGGAGAGCCAGGTCCTCCGCCTCTTCCTCCAGGCGGTCGGCGATGCGCGAGAGGTAGCGCCCCTTCTCGCGCTGGGGCACCCGGCGCCACACCGTGCGGTACGCTTCCAGGGCCACCTGGACGGCGCGGTCCACGTCCTCGGCGGTGCCGTCGGGCACCGTGGCCAGAAGTTCTCCGGTGGCGGGGTTGATCACCTCGATGGTGGCGCTGCCGCTGCCGGAGGTGAACGATCCGTTGATGAAATGGCCCGTCGGGCCGTTGTACTGGTATGGTTTCACGCTGCTCATGTTCTGTCCTTTCTTTCTCTCGTTCTCATTGTTCAGCTGAGTCGATGATCCCCCCGCCACGGCTGGAACGCCCTGGTCCGCAGCGAGCCCAACCCGGCGCGGTCCACAAGGCTCGCCGCGGCGCTCTGGGCCCGGGCGAGGATCTGTTTCTCGTCAAAGAGGGTGATCCGGCGCTGGCGCATCACGATCTGCCCGTCGATGATCACCGTGTCAACGTCGCTGCCCGACGCCTGGTAGACGATATTGGCGGGAACGTTGAGAAGCGGCACAAACTTCGGGTCCGAGAGGTCCAGCATGATCAGGTCGGCTTTCTTGCCGGGTTCCAGGGACCCGATACTCTGGTCCCACTTCATCACCCTGGCGTTGTCGATCGTTGCCATCTCCAGCAGCCGCGTCGGGGGGAAGATCTGCCGGTCCCGATGACGATAGTGCTGGGTGTAGGCCAGCATGCGCATCTCCTTGAAGATGTCCTGGGTATCACCCATGCACCCGTCCTGACCGAGCCCCACCAGGCACCCCGCGTGGGCCAGCTCGCCAACCGGGGCGATGCCGTCGCCGAAGGCGTGAACGTCGCTGTCCAGGGAATACCCCAGTTTGTACGTCGGGTTATGAACCACCCGGGCGTCCCAGTGGGCGATCCGGCTCACGTCGTGCTCGTCCAGCCACACGCCGTGGGCGCCGACAAAGTCCGGCCCCAGCACCCTGACCCGCTCGGCCTGCTCAACGTCCCCCCGGGCGAAGGTAGCCAGGTGGGTGTGAATGCCCCCGCCGGAGGCGCCGGCGAAGGTGCGCGCCACCTCCCACATCGGGTCGGTTGAGGAGTAGAACCCCGTGGGCCCCGCCCAGACGCGCAACCGGTCTCCGTAGGCGCCGTTGCCCTGCTCGTGCCAGCGCCCAAGGAGGGTCTCGAAGCGCTCGGCGCTGACAATGAACTCGTCCGGTTCGTTCTTGCCGGCAAGACCCACCGGCGCCAGGCAGCGGATCCCGCTCTCGCCGACAGCCCGGAAGGACTCGGCGATACCGAACTGGGCAAGGCGGTCCGCGCTCTGCTGGCAGATGTGATTTACGCTGCAGGTGACCCCGCTCCGGATCATCTGCGTCGCCGCCAGCATCGTGGTGAG